>CALBPH010000680.1 GCA_937899365.1 uncultured Leptolyngbya sp. | reverse complement strand
CGGTATGATTTTCTCTGCGAGATACTGTCCTATGGCAGATCTCACCGATCGGTTCATCCTCTAAATCAGCAACGGCGACACGCCAAATCCCTCTCCCCCAAGGAGAGGGATTTAGGTTGGGGGATGATATCCTGATCTACTGGGAAAACTCGGTGAACCACAGTGCTTGATCTAAAGCTGATTCGACAAAATCCTGACCAAGTAGCAGCGGCCTTGGCTAAGCGCAGCGGCGACTATGCCCCGTCCCTATCTGAGCTACAGACGCTAGATAGCGAGCAACGGGGGTTAGAGGGGGTGCGATCGCAACTCCAGGCCCGCAGCAACGAAATCGGCAAAACCGTCGGTACGAAAATAAAAGGGGGAGCTGATCCCAAAGGTGACGAAGTCAAAGCCCTGCGGGATGAAGGCAATCAAGTCAAAAAAGAATTAGCCGAGCTAGAACCTAAGGAAAAAGAACTCAAGACCAAAATCTACGACATACTACTCACACTGCCCAACTTACCCAACGACAGTACACCCGAGGGCCAGAGTGAAGAGGACTATGTCGAAGTTCGTCGCTGGGGTGATGACCTCATTCCCCAAGGCGACAGCTTTTTAGCCCACTACGAACTAGGCGAAAAGCTTGGCATCATGAACTTCGAGCGCTCTGTCAAAATTGCCCAGAGTCGCTTTGTGACGCTGATTGGTGCTGGTGCCGCCCTCGAACGAGCCCTCATCCAATTTATGCTCGACCGCCACACCAAGTCTGGCTACACCGAGATTTTACCCCCCATCCTGGTCAACTCCGCCTCCCTCACAGGCTCAGGGCAGCTGCCCAAGTTAGCCGAAGACAGTCTTAAATGCGCAGACGACGATCTGTGGCTTACCCCCACCGCCGAGGTGCCCCTGACTAACATGCACCGGGGCGAAATCCTGACAGAGGATGAGCTTCCCATTAACTACTGCGCCTACACCCCCTGTTTCCGTCGTGAAGCCGGTAGCTATGGTCGTGACACCCGTGGTCTAATTCGGCTGCATCAGTTTAACAAGGTGGAAATGTTCAAATTTGTCCACCCGGACACCTCGTTTGACCAACTCGAAGCCCTCACCAAAGACGCTGAAGATATTTTGCAGCAGCTGAAGCTGCCCTATCGGGTGCTAGCGCTGTGCACTGGCGACATGGGCTTTTCCGCCACCAAAACCTACGACTTAGAAGTATGGTTACCCTCGGCCAACCGCTATCGCGAAATTTCCAGCTGCTCCAACTGCGTTGATTTCCAAGCGCGCCGTGCCGATATCCGCTTCAAAGTCCCCGGACAAAAAGGAACTCAGTTTGTCCATACCCTCAATGGCTCAGGGCTGGCCATTGGCCGCACCATGGCCGCCATTCTTGAAAACTATCAGCAACCCAACGGCAGTGTAAAAGTGCCGGACATCCTCCAACCTTACCTGGGCCGAGAGTTCCTTTAATCCATTCACCCACATGTATTGAGTCAGGACGGTAGAATGGTGATTAGTGGAAAATTCAATCGCTTTTCACTGTCTATTCTTTTTTACTGCCATCTATGTCTGCTCTGGCCCTGATCTCTGTAATTGCCCTACTGATTTTTGTACATGAGTTAGGCCACTTTTTGGCAGCTCGGCTGCAAAGCATTCACGTTAACCGGTTTTCCATCGGCTTTGGTCCCATTCTTTGGAAGTACCAAGGGTCACGTACAGAATATGCTCTACGGGCGTTACCCCTTGGCGGCTTTGTGGGATTTCCCCTAGATGACGACCCCAACAACGGTTTTGCCTCTGACGATCCAGACCTGCTTCAAAATCGTCCAGTGATGGACCGGGCCATTGTCATGAGCGCCGGGGTCATTGCCAATCTGTTATTTGCTTACCTGGTTTTTGTTATTCAATTCACCAGTTTTGGTGTGCCCGAAAGCTTTGAAATCCAGCCTGGGGTGATTATTCCTCAGGTTATGTCAACCACCTCTCCCGCTGCCAAGGCTGGGGTTAAAGCTGGGGATATTATTTTTGCTGTTAACGGTCAGACCCTCAATCAAGGCGACGAAAATGTTCAGACCTTAATTGATGTCATTCAAAAAAGTCCCAATCAACCCGTTGATTTTCTGATTAAGCGGGGTAAAAGGGAGCTAAACCTTACGGTTACTCCTGATATTTCCCCTGAGGGTAAGCCGGTCATTGGTGTCCAGCTATACCCTAATGAAACGGTTAACTACAAACGCTCTAGCAACCCTGCCGAGATCCTCAAGCTAGCAGCCGATGCATTTCAAAATGTGTTTGTCCGAACGGCCCAAGGCTTTCTCGATTTAGCAACAAACTTTTCGGAAGTATCTAGCCAGGTATCGAGCCCTGTCGGCATCGTCGATCAAGGCCGGACGATGGTAGACACAGACTTTACTAGCCTGTTTCGCTTTACTGCTTTGATTAGCGTAAATCTGGCAATTATCAATATCCTGCCTTTACCGGCCCTAGACGGTGGTCAGCTAGCCTTTTTACTGGTTGAGGCCCTAACTGGCAAACCCTTACCCCGCCGGATTCAAGAAAGCGTCATGCAAACTGGACTGCTTTTATTTTTAGGGTTAGGTGGCATGCTGATTGCCCGCGACATTTCACGTCTAGAAATTTTTCAAACCGTTTTTCAATAGGTGGACTCTACTCAGACTAAACGCCCTCGCCTGACTAAGAAACGCCGGGCACTGCTGATTCTCAATTGCCTCAAGGAACTCTACCCTGAGGCTCCCTGTTCCCTGGACTATGAAACCCCGTTGCAGTTGCTAATCGCCACGATGCTGTCGGCCCAATGTACCGACGCTCGGGTCAATATGGTCACACCAGCTCTGTTTGACCGTTTCCCAACAGTCACAGTCTACGCAGTTGCTGATGTTGTTGAGATTGAGTCCTATGTGTAATCGACTGGGGTTTTTCGCATTATAGTCAAAATTAGTCGTGATGCCTGCGAAAAAATCATCCTTGATTTTGGGGGGGAGGTTCCCCAGTCGATGGATGCGTTGACCCGCTTACCGGGGGTGGCCCGTAAAACTGCCAATGTGGTTCTTGCCCACGCCTTTGGGATCAATGCTGGGGTCACGGTGGACACCCATGTAAAACGCATCACCAACCATCTTGGCCTGACCAAGCACGATGCCCCAGTGAAAATTGAGCAAGACCTTATGAAGCTGTTGCCTCAGCCAGATTGGGAAAACTGGTCTATACGCTTGGTCTATCATGGTCGCGCCGTCTGTGATGCCCGTAATCCGGCCTGTGGGCGTTGCCAACTTTTAGAATGGTGTCCGTCTGGACCAAAGCTGATTAAAGCCAAGTCCAAGTCCAAGTCCAAGTCCGCAAAATCATCGTCTGCATAGTGGGGAACCCTAGCGGTTGGCCACCGAAAAGGTAATGGCGGCTATGAAAATCTGGATTCAGCCATGATCGGACTGTTTGTTGCTGTTGCCTTAGTTGGAGGCGCTACGCTGCTGGCCTATGTGCTAAGTCGCTTTAGCGTTGAGGACGACTTTGACCATAGGGAACGTGATTGAGCCAGCAGTTTGCCGGATGCGGTTAGTCGTTGGTGTCGCCCATGGCTGTGGTGATTTGGATGGATTTGCGATCGCAGAGCCATCAGGACCTTAGCTATGCAAGCACAAATCTACAAAACACCTTTGCCAAAGACGATAACGTCATTTACTATAGAAGACTGTGATCAACATTGGAACCTATAGGAAACCACCAGCCCAATGGCTAAAAAAGGCATGATTGCGCGCCAGCGTAAGCGCGAAAAAATAGTTGCAAAGTATGCAGCCAAGCGTGAGGCACTTATGAATGAGTTTGCGGCCGCTGGCTCCCAAGCGCAGAAGCTAGAAATTCATCGTAAAATTCAGCAGCTGCCCCGCGATAGCTCACCCACACGTTTGCACAATCGCTGCTGGTTAACGGGTCGCCCCCACGGTTACTACCGTGACTTTGGTCTTTGCCGCAATGCCCTAAGGGATATGGCTCATCAGGGTCTACTGCCCGGTGTAGTGAAATCAAGCTGGTAGATACCCAGCTGCAATTAGCTAATCTTCGCCCTGTCTGTCTAACGTACAAGCAGGGCGTTTTAGATTATTGAATAAATATAATCATCTACGCATTCAGGATTTGATTGCCCCTCAAGTCTTGTATGACGTGCGCTAAGCCTATTCTCAAAGACCTGATGTATTCACTTCTCAGGCGTATCAAAAATTGGCAGTAGGGGGCTAAGTAATGGCAGAAGATCCAAACGCAACCACCGCTCAAGATGCCTCATCGAACTTCTTGAGTCAGTGTTCACCGGCGCGCCCCCCCATTCTGCGCTCATCATTGCCAGACAATCGCCCATTCGCTCCGACGATCAACGCCGCTTTTCAGGCCCTACTCAAATACCGACAGATTACCTGTCTACTCGTTGATCAACAGCATTGTCTTCTACATATCTGTGGCGATGCCCTGGGTCTGCTCGGAGAGTATGGCAAAGACATTACTTCCAAGAACATCCTCGATCTACTACCCGCTTCCCTAAAGCTCCCCACAAGCATCGTTCTCAATCGCGCCCAGACCGACGGCGAAGCCAAATGTTCTGGCTGTGCCATTGTGCCACCCCCTAACGGCCAACCTTATACCGTCACTATTGCTGCTAGCCGAGATATCACTAGCGACACAAGAGAGGTCTTAACCGTTTTAATTGAGCGAGATGACCACAAGCATTTAGAAGCGTCAGTAGATCTGCAGACAACAGAGCTTATAGAAGTAAATAATCGCTTACGAGCCAAAGTATTAGAGCAACAGCAGACGGAACAAAAACTAGCCCATCAGGCCCAAGCTTTAGCCCGCTCCAACGCGGACTTGGAGGAATTTGCCTACGTTGTTTCCCACGATCTGCAAGAACCTCTTAGGGCTATGACTGCCTTTTCCCAGCTCTTAGAACAACGCTATGGTCAACAGCTAGAGGCGTCTGCTCAACGATATATTACCCATATCGTTGATGGCGGCACTCGCATGAAAGCGATGATTGATGGCATCTTAGAGCTTTCTCGCATCAACAACAAACAAATTACCCACAGTCCCACCAGCTTAGAACAAGCTTTAGAAATCGCCCTGGAAAATTTAGAGCTAATGCGGATTGAAAACCAGGCAACCATCACCCACGATGCCTTGCCTACCCTGTATATACATAAAAACCATATCGTACAGCTGCTTCAGAACCTGATTGGCAACGCGATCAAGTTTCGAGGACCAGACTCTCCCCATGTCCACATCACGGCTGAACAGCAAGCAAGCGGCTGGCTATTTAGTGTTCACGACAACGGCATTGGCATTCCCCAACCCCAACAAAAACGAATTTTTAAGCTCTTCCAACGGTTGCACAATCAGCAAGAACAGGAAGGTTATGGCATTGGACTGGCCATCTGCAAAAAGATTGTGGAGCACTATCAGGGTAATCTATGGCTAGAATCAGCCCCTGGAGAAGGATCAACCTTCTATTTCACCCTTATTGTCAATACGTGCCAAAGCGAATCTTAAGGTTTGCTTATGGGGCATTCTAATCTCAACTGTCCTCGCTAATATAATTTATATGGTGCCCCATAAGCATCGACATAGCTGACCATTGAGATGGACGTAACTATTCTTCTGGTAGAAGATTCACCCACTGATGCAGCTATTCTATCTGCGGCCCTTGATGATGTGGGTTGTCCGTGGCCAATTCACATAGTGCAAACGGGTGATGAAGCCTTGGCACTGCTGGGGAAAATTGACAGCAGTGCCCATCCCCAGCTTATTTTGCTTGACTTAAACCTACCGGGAAAAACAGGTCACGAGGTTCTTCGAGAAATTAAAGGCAATATCGTCTGGCAGGCTATCCCCACCATCGTCCTATCGAGTTCTGCCACCCCAAACGATATTTATAAGAGCTATCAGCTACACGCTAACGCTTACATCACCAAGCCCACAAATTTTAACGAATATCAGCTAATAGCTCGAAAAATATGCGATTTTTGGCTTATGACAGCACAGCTGCCAACCAGTATGTGAATTAGGCAGTCGTTAGCCGTACCCGTGTTAGGACGATGACTATCTCCACAAGCCTTCAGACGCAACAGCGCACCTGACACGCCAATGTCTTGATGCATCAGGACATTGGCCATATGTCAAACAATATCTGTCAAACAACACACAGGTGTTGCATGTCTGACCCAAGAATAGGTATTTTTGCGATATACAAGTTATATCGAGTTTTCTTACTATATTTGTAAGCTGCCTAAAACAGCTTACCCAGCATAGGTTAGATGTCTTAGGGTGGCTTATTTGGCTGCATTATGCCTAACGTATGGCGATCTATAGAAACTCTCACTGTTAGTACAACCACTATGCAATACGGCTAAATCTCAGCAGCAAGCTTCAAGATTTTACCTATGGCTAGCTGCATCGATTATTTATTTCTTTTTACAACCCATTTACCCATCCAATATATCTATACGAAAACACCTATGACAGCAGGAATAGATGCATTGCTGATTGAAGATAATTTATCGGATGCTCAGCTCTTTCAAGAGCTTTTAACATCATCTGAACTTATAGAGACAACGTTACATCATGCTGAGCGCTTTAATGAAGCTCTCCAAGCCCTAGAGGGCAACAACAATTTTGACGTGGTTTTATTGGACCTGTGCTTACCTGATGGTCAAGGTGTAGAGCTTGTCAAACAAATCAAAACATTAGTACCCAAGGTCCCGGTCGTAGTACTCACAGGTATTCAAGATCAAAACGTGGCCATTGCGGCTCTTCAAGAAGGTGCCCAAGATTATTTAGTTAAGTCAGACACATTCTCGCCAGAACGACTAAAACGCCTGGGATACGTAGATGTGGGCAATTTGCTGGCTAAGACTATTCAATATGCTATTGAGCGTACAGAGTTAACCAAGAAGCTAGAGATTAGTGAAGAACGCTATGCCCTGGCAGTTCAAGGGGCAAATGACGGTATTTGGGATTGGGATCTTAGGGCTAATAAAGTTTGCTATTCTCGCCGTTGGAAAACAATGTTAGGTCTGGATAACAGTGCTATTAGCACCAGTCCAGATGAGTGGTTATCTCGCATCTATGCTGACGATCGCTCTGACTTTGAGCATAAGCTTCAGGAACACCTCGATTTTCATTGGTCGAATTTTGAATGTGAGTACCGGATTTTGCATCAGGATGGCAGCTATCGTTGGATGCTAACTCGGGGTATGGCCCTGTGGGATGACGAGGGGCATCCCTACCGAATTGCTGGCTCCCAAACCGATATTACTGAGCGTAAGGAATTAGAACAATCGCTGTATAAAGAAAAAGAGCTGGCTCAGATTACCCTCCATTCCATCGGTGATGCGGTGATTACAACGGACGAACATGGCCGGATTAAAGACTTTAATCCGGTGGCTGAGAAGCTGACTGGATGGAAGGCTAAGGAGGCCAGACAACGTTCAATTTCAGAGGTGTGTAAGATTATTGATAGCAATACTCGGCAACCTTTAAAGAATCCCGCACTACAGGCCATAAAAGAGAAAAAAGCCATCAGTTTGAGCAACCACCCTACGCTTATTTCTAAAACGGGTCAGGAATTTGGCATTGGCGACTCGGCTGCTCCAATTCGCTCCGCTACGGGGAAAGTTTTAGGCACTGTTCTGGTGTTTCATGATGTGACCGAGGAACGGGGACGGGCCAAACAGCTGGCCTGGCAAGCTGCCCACGATCCTCTCACGGAGCTATTTAATCGCAAGAAGTTTATTCACTCCCTGGATAAGGCCATTGATCAGCTGATGGAGCAAGACTCGCAACACATGCTGTGCTATATGGATTTAGACCACTTTAAAGCCGTGAATGATACCTGTGGTCATGCGGCGGGAGACCAGCTATTGCGTCAGGTTGCTGACCTGTGGCGAGGAAAAATTCGTCAGACGGATATTCTGGCACGACTGGGAGGGGATGAATTTGGATTGCTGCTGTACAACTGCAAACTGACCCGTGCCTCCCAAATTGCTGAGTCGTTTTGCCATAGTATTCAAGGATTTCGCTTTCTTTACGATGGCAAGGTGTATAACATTGGAGTGAGTGTTGGTAAAGTTCCCATCTCCTCCCACAACTCCAATAGAGAGAAGGTAATGAAGCTGGCGGAAACAGCCTGTTATGCCGCTAAAAATAAAGGTCGTAATCGGGTGCAGGTCTATCATCCAGACGATGATGGTATTCATCGTCAGACAGAAGATATTCAGTGGTTTTCTCGCGTAACAGAAGCCCTAGACAAGAATCAATTTCAGCTTTATTACCAGACCATTGAGGCGGCAGTTCCAGGTGCGACAGATACCCGGCTGTGTGAAATTCTACTGCGTTTGCCCAACCCTCAGACAGGTGAAATTTCGCCACCGATGGCATTTTTGCCAACGGCTGAACGCTACAATCTGATGCCTCGCATTGATCGATGGGTCGTGGAAAGCTTTTTTTCTTACCTGGTATCTCACCCGCCTGTTCCTAAGACGATTTACAGCGTGAACCTATCGGGGTCTAGCATCAATGATGAGAGCTTTGTTGACTTTTTAGAGGAGCAGTTAAAAAAGCACCCGATCAATCCTCGCATTCTTTGTTTTGAAATTACTGAAACCCTGGCGATCGCAAACCTACAAAAAGCAGTTGATCTAATTTTGAAACTCAAGAAAATTGGCTGTCACTTTGCGCTAGATGACTAACGACTCTGAAAGTCTTCGTTTAGTTATCTGAAGCATTTGCCCGTGGATTATCTCAAGATTGACGGCAACTTCGTCAAAGAGGCCCCCACGGATGAAGTGCTGTGTGCCATGCTGCAATCGATTAATAACATTGGTCACATCATGGGGTTAGAAACAATTGCTGAATATGTTGAGAACCCAGCTGTTTTAGAGAAAGTGCAGGCCCTGGGGATAGACTATGCCCAAGGCTATGCCATTAGCCGCCCGCAGCCGCTGCTGTAGTGTTTTTGGTGGGAGCAGTCTAATCCTATTTCAACACCGATGGTGGCCGATGGCGTTGGCAAGTGATTAACTGTCAAACTTGGTCATTAGAGAGAGCATTTCGCTATATTTCTTTAGCATTGCGAACGCTAGCGTGGGGAAAGAAGTTACGCTTACTGAAAAACGTGAGAATCGTAGCTATGTTTGCTAGGATTGCCCCTATGCTGTGGCTAATTGTCCCTACGCTGTGGCTTATTAGTTAATGCACGAACGGCGACAGGTGATAGGGGCACGTCTCTGACAGGTGTTTGAGTATGCGTTATTGGGAGTTTTTAATTCAGCAGGAAGGTGATCAAACCTGGCTGCCGTTAGAAACAAGACAGGTGGAAATATTGGAAGGTCGCTATCGCATGGCTGCCCATACCAGCTATGACGACACGTCTGTCGAAGTGCGGGTTAGTCAACTGCTGCTAGATGAAATGCCTCCCCGTCGCCGCGTACGTAAGCGCAAGTCCCTTACCAATGATTCGGGTTTGCTGGCTATTTTTCCGTTTATGCAGCTTAGCCCTGGTCGTTGGGAAATTGATTGTAATAGTCCCGATGTAATTGATGATTTTTTGGGGGAGGCCTGGCATTACTCGGTTCATCTCCAGGTTACCCCTCGCGACGAGGAGGATTGGGAGCCTGATTGGTCTGAAGCGACGACAGAGCCAGATCTGTTCCAGGGTATTGAAAAATCTGTAGGGACTAGCGCACCGGGCTCTGGCAGCATACGCGCTGACCGGTCAGCGGATGGAACGTCTCCACCTGATGACTTTCAACTGCAGCTAAAGCAACAGGCCTATGTGACCCAGCTGGGGCAATCGCTAACGCTGGTGGGTCAGCTCTCGACCCCCAAGGGCGATACCCTCTCTAGCTAGCAGCTTTGGGGACAGTTGCGTGATCCTCAAACGGCTAACCCACTTCAAGAAAAGGTCTTTGATCTGCCGCCTCAAAAACTATCGTCTCCGTTTTCGGTGACCCTCGTGTTGCCAGAGCAGCTGTCTACCCAGGTGATTCTGGGGGCGATTTCTTTGCGCAATCAATCGGGAGATCAGGCTCCATTGGCGTCTGCCTCGTTTACGGTGACGATTGGGCTGGCCCAAATGTTGGATGCGATCGCAAATCAACCCAACCTAGAATTCGAAGAAGAAATCTCCATTTTCCCAGGCTCCACCGAGGCGTTTGTCCCGGGGCGGGAGCAGGGAGAGGCGCAGGGAGAGCGCGGGAGGAAGGGGGTAGAGGAGGGGGAGGGAGGCGGGGATGGGGGGGAGGAGAGAGCGACGGGG
>CALBPH010000679.1 GCA_937899365.1 uncultured Leptolyngbya sp. | reverse complement strand
ATGTCCTGGGCCGAAGTGGGTTCATCGAGCAGCAGAATATCTAGCTGGGTTATTAGGGTCCGTGCGATCGCAACTCGCTGACGCTGCCCCATGGATAGGTCCAGCTCCTGTCGTCCAAGCCAGTCCTGGGGAATCTTTAATTGCTCTAACCAGGGCTGTAGGGCACGTCTGGCCTTAGCAGGATCTAGCTTTTGCAAGCGCGCCGGATAGCAGAGGGCATCCTCCACGGACTGCCCCAGCAGCTTACTATCCTGCATAACCAGGCCAATCTGCCGCCGTAGGGTCGCCACCGGATACTGGGAGAGGGGCTGCTGTCGATAGGTGATATGACCGCTAGTGGGCTCGCTCAGCCGGTTCATCAGCCGCAACAATGAGGTTTTGCCCGCCCCAGACGGTCCGACAATGGCTAGACGGGTTTTGGGTGCGATCGCAAACGATACCCGATCCAATAGCAGGCCAATACCCACCCCGGCTCGTAGAGAGACATCGACAAATTCTAAAACGCTATCACCCATTTAGAACGGTGGGCATCGTACTCACCCCAGAAACCTTAAACCATACCGCCATGGGTAGCCGTCCAAATTGTCCAGCCGTCCATTAGTAACAACAAAACCGTCATCACCAACAAAAACAGATACATCCAGGGCTGAGCTAGGGGCGTCACATCCTGAGTATCAATCCCCGTTTTCGCCTCTACCGTACGCACCAGCCGAGCAAACCCCACCACCCGCATCGGTAACAGATAGGCCCGGTCTGCGGCCTCAGTAATAAAGTAATAAACCCTTCCATTTTGCCCCGTCGAGCGGGGTTTAAGCGACTTAATCTCTGACCAGGCCAATGACCAGCCACGCCAGGGCAGGGGGGAGACCATGGCAATACCCTGATCAGAGGTTTGCACCTGCTCACTTAATCCAGCCCCTAAGAACAGTGCCCCCAGCAACGCCAATACGACCAACACACCAGGATTTACCGGTGCATCCGTCGCCTGAGCTAAAAACGGCAGCGGCACTAACAGAGCGACATAAAAACTAAGCAACGTCACCTTAATCAACGGTGAAATCCGAAATCGATCAATCGCTTCAGCCGAGACCATAGCTATGTATGAGAAAAACTAGAGATTTTGAATGTAACAGTATTTAACGTAACTTTACAGCGAGTTGCACGCCGCTACCGCATCAAATGCCATACCCCATACGTCACGGCAAATACTGCTGCACCACGGTCCAGCCGCTGTAGCTAACCGCCGCAAAAGCCAAAAAAAGTACACCATTAATCGCAACATGCAGCGACCGAGCCCAGGGGCGAGTTGCAATCTGAGATGCTGCGCCCACCGATGCCAGCACCAGACTCACCACCAATAAACCAGCCCCCAAATGCCAGGAGTGCCCCAAGCTTCCGTGTTCCCCGAGGGTCCCCACAATTCCAATCCCCAGCAGCAGCAGCACCAGGACTAGCACTGCAACGCCCAACACAATATGCACAAGGCGCAACCAGCTGAGCAGAGACTTATGATGGGAACTGACATACCAAACCCCACCACCAGTCACCAACAAACCAACATAGACCGTCAGCGACAGTCCCATAGACCAAGCTGCGATGCGCCACAACCAAATAAAAGACGGCAAATCCATGGGGTTAACGCTAGCTAAAACGACACAGTCCTTGGCTCTAACCTAACGTTCCAAGAACTGTGTCAGCATTACCACACATAGGTAACACCGGACCAGTCAACCGTCGTACCCACATTCACTAATAAATGTTTAATCCACCGATGCCTGAGAGACCCAAATTTTAATGTTGTCCACTAACTTGACGACTAACTATGTACCGGCTGCATGGCATCGGCTGAACCAGTAGCAGCTCCAGCCACCTCATTTTCAGCTTGAGCAATTATTAGGCGAGTACACGGAATCGTATCTTCCAAAATAGAGCTGGCAATTGCTCCAGAATGCACTTCCAATTGCCCTTTAACGGACGATTCAAACATCAATCGTTGCCCAGGAAAAACAACGCGTTCAAAATACCAATTCTGAATATTTGTAATTCTAACTACCTGAATTTTACTAGCGCTATTCACATAGCAACATAGGACAGTATCAGTACTATCAAACGGTATGGGATCAAGTGTCTGTGCCATGGTTAGTGAGGAGTGAAGAAGGGTATGACGATTTTCCAATATAGGATAACATTCACCGATCCCAAACAACTGTAAAAGCGGCTACCGATGAGGTTTCCAGATTTTTCAATCTCTTCAACCGCCTTTAACACACATGCCCATAGCGGCATATTACTACGAAGGAATAATAAAAAATATGTCTTAGGGTTGTGGTTATTTTTTACAGAAGCTATGCGTAGAGTTTTAACCGTTAGAGTTTGATCTAAACCTAACTAAAACCCAACCTATTCTTCTGCTTAAAATTAGAAACTATCTAACAGCTCTTAAAAGTTAAGAACCATCACTAATGTCCGCATCAGATAACAAAAATGCTGACTCAACTGATATTAAAAAGGTGCCTTACATCACCAGTTTTTGTGGGTTTATTGTCAGCTCCTTCTTTGTGGGTTGCTCTGGTTACTATGCCGTTAGCCCCATTTCCAGAACGAGGAATCGGCTGCGAGGATGAAATCCCAGATTAGCAATGCTATCGTAAAGATATGTGAAAAACCTGAAAATTTACTTCATTTTTTTCACGCTGAATAACGTAAGGCAATCAGTGTAGCCATGGCCAACCGAGTTCTATATGTCCGCCTGCCCTGTAACCCTATTTTTCCCATTGGGGTAGTGTATTTGGCAGATCATCTCCACAAAGTTTTTCCAGACATAGAACAACAGATTTTTGATCTGGGAACCACGCCACCGTTAGACTTCGGCTCAGCCTTGGAACACTGCATTGACGACTTTCAACCCAACTTGCTGGTCTTTTCCTTGCGCGATATTCAGATTTACGCTCCCGTTGGCGGCCGCGGTGGTAACCCCCTACAAAATGCATTTGAGTTTAACTATGCCCGCAACCCCCTAATTAAAATGCGGGGAGCCATGGGGGGTCTGCGCATGGTTAGCACCTATTTAAATGAGCTATGGCAAAACACGGGGCTGATTAAGCGCGGGTTTAAGCGAGCTAAGCGTTACTGTCCTGATGCCAAGCTGGTAGTCGGCGGCGGTGCCGACAGCGTATTTTATGAGCAAGTGGCTTCCATGATGCCCTAGGGCACAATCGTCTCCGTTGGCGAAGGGGAACTGCTGCTAGAAAAACTCATTCGCAAAGAATCCATCAGCCAGGAACGCTGCTACATCGTTGGCGAAACTGAACCTCGAGAGCGACTCATTCACGAATGGCCCACCGCCATTGAGAAAAGTGCCTGCGACTACGGCTACATCGAAAAAATCTGGCCCGAGTTTGAATACTACCTGCAGGAAAACGACTTTTATATTGGGGTTCAAACCAAGCGGGGCTGCCCTCACAACTGCTGCTACTGCATCTACACCGTTGTAGAAGGCAAACAGGTACGGATTAATCCTGCCGATGAAGTCGTGAAGGAAATACGGCAGCTCTATGATCGCGGCATTCGCAATTTCTGGTTTACCGATGCTCAGTTTATTCCAGCCCGTCGATTTATAGACGATGCGGTGGAACTGCTGCAAAAGATTGTCGACTCGGGCATGGAAGATATCCATTGGGCTGCCTATATTCGCGCCGACAACCTGACCCCCGAGCTGTGCGACCTGATGGTAAAAACGGGGATGAACTACTTTGAGATCGGCATTACCAGCGGCTCCCAGGAGCTGGTACGTAAAATGCGGATGGGGTACAACCTGAGAACCGTTTTGCAAAACTGCCGTGACCTCAAAGCCGCCGGTTTTAACGATTTGGTATCGGTCAACTACTCCTTTAATGTGATCGATGAACGGACTGAGACCATTCGCCAAACCCTGGCTTACCACCGAGCCCTAGAGGCCGTTTTTGGCCGTGACAAGGTAGAGCCCGCCATCTTCTTTATTGGTCTGCAGCCCCACACCCATCTAGAAACCTACGCCATCGAAAACAACATCCTTAAAAAGGACTACAACCCCCTGGCAATTCACTTACCATGGGTTGCCAATAAGCTGCTCTGGAATCCAGAACCCCTAGGTTCGTTCTTTGGTGATGTCTGTCTCAAGGCATTCCGCCAAAACCCCAACGATTTTGGGCGAGAAGTCATGGATATTTTGGAAGAGCGGGTAGGATTGGCTCCCTTAGAAGAGGCCCTAACGGCCCCCGTCAAAGCTCAGCAACCTAAGCAGCCAGAACTCTTGACGCTATAAGTTGTCAGCCATGGATTTACTGTGGCCCAAAAGCCACCACAGTAAATCCTTAAGCAAATGTTAGGATCACTAAGCAGAATTGACGGAGTGCCATGGTAGACAAGCCGATTTTAAAGAAAGATCGTCCCCCCGAAGAAGAACGGGAAGCTCGTAAGCCTTCGTTTGATAAGGACAAAAGCAGGGGCAAAGGCAAGGGCAAGGGCAAGGGCCGACGCGGCAAAGATGACAAGGAGAAAAAAGCTCCGGTTAATCCAGCGCTAATGCGAGGACCTAAACCCACGAAGAAAGTGGAACCGGAACCCGAGCCGGAGGTAGCTGAAGAAGAAGCCACTGACACATCTGCTGATGACGCCAGTGCCGACGCCAGTACCGACACCGATGCCGAAACTGCAGCACCTGCCGAAGAGGCCAGCGCTGCAGCCTCTGCTGAGTAGTCTTAAGGACACTTAAAGACAGAAATATCTTTGACCATGCGTCTGTTGGCCTTTGGCTAGCAGGCGCATGGTTGATCTGGGATGTTGCTGACCTATAGCGTTGGCCGTAATTCAAATTCCGCAGCCTGACATGCAATAAAAATACGCAAAAAAATCCCCAGCGAAATTCGCCGGGGAGGACATCAGGGTGCATCTACCAGTTATGTCTTCGCAGAAAAGGACAGTAGTCAGGAAAAATCTGGGGCGTTGGTACGATGCTGTCGCTGTGATCCACTCCCGCCAACTTTGCAACGGCAAAGGCTACTATCAAACATGATCACAGCAACGCAATCGAGCAAACATGGTTTTTCCCTGGTCTAATTCCTTACTGCAGCTCCCCTCTATGCAAAAAAGGATGGCCAGCCTAGTGGCATTGTTAGCAGTAGCCGGGTGTCAACAGCCGGTACCCCCCCCACCGACCAGCCTCGGCTCTCCCCACGATGACTCGGTCGAAGACGTGGTCGCGGCCCCCGATGTACTGACGCTAATTTATAGCCGGTCACCCGTCACCCTAAACCCCCATTTGGCCACTGGTTTTCAGGATTTTGAAGCGGCCCGCATTGTCTATGAACCCTTAGCCAGCTATGGACCTGACGGACAGCTAATACCGGTTTTAGCCGCCTCGCTACCCTCTTTAGATAATGGTGACATTAGTGAGGACGGCCGCTCGGTCACGTGGCGACTACAGGAAACACTGCGCTGGTCAGATGGCGAACCCCTGACAGCTGAGGATGTTGTCTTTACCTATAAATTTATTACTAACTCCGCGGTTGCGGCCGTGACGGCCCAATATTACCGAGACATTAGATCGGTCAAAGCGGTGGATGACCACACGGTAAAAATCACCTTTAAGCAACCCACCGCTAGCTGGCAAACTCCGTTTACGGGCTTAAATGGTCTGATTTTGCCAGAGCATTTGTTCAAGGACTTTAACAACCGCGACGCTCGTGAAGCACCGGCTAATTTTCAGCCCGTGGGTACGGGGCCGTATCGCTACTTGACCCAGGCCAATGAACGCTTGTTATTTGCCCCCAATGAGCTTTATCGACAGGCCTATGGTGGCTTTAAACGGGGTGAGATTGTGTGCGACGTACCCCCCTATGTGGCAGCCCGCGACGTGCTGCGGGATGGCACCGCCGACTTTGCC
>CALBPH010000678.1 GCA_937899365.1 uncultured Leptolyngbya sp. | reverse complement strand
TAGTAACCCATGTTGATTTGCACCATACTGCAAAAGTGCAGACCTTTCTTAAGTATTAGCAGATAGGCCTGGAGTAAGAAGGGCCTTCCGTTTCAAATTTATCCTACTAGGAGACAGGCGAGAACAAATATAATCGACCCTGCCGTAACCCCAACTTCATACCATTAGAGATAACCTAGCACGTTGGGTTGTAGGGCGGCGTTTCGCCCCTGTCTAGGGGTTTGGGGAACTCGGAGGGACCCCAAGTAACATCTTTAAACACCCCACCAATATTCTACGCTACGTTTCCTGAATAACCTTACCAAATACAAATATCATAGCTAAAAATCATGAGCCTAATTTTTAACAAGCCCTAACTGGATAATGCCCGCCCATCTAATAATGAAACAGTCATGGCGACACTTAATTATGTGTGCTCGGCTACTACTACTAGCAACGCTTTGCACCATACAAGTGCTCCTCTTGCCAGCGTTCTCTGTGGAACATCCCCTAGCGCCTCCAGACACATCCAGCCCACAAGCTACAATTCGAAGTTTTATTGAGAATGTCAATGAGTCGCATCATATTGTAATGACGGCCAATGAAGGGTATCTAAAGGAGCCTGGCCTTTTTCCTTCAGCGTCTGTTAAAGATCAGGTTGCTCCAGGGATAATCCTTTTTGAGAGGGCGATGGATTGTTTAGATACGAGCGAAGTGCCGCCTCGATTAGAACAGGATGCTGCCATTGAAGGCACTATCTTATTAAAAGAGATACTTGATCGCATTGATATTCCTCCCTATGACCAGATTCCTGATGCTGATGCTGTGGAAATGAACAAAGATCTCTCTCGGTGGACCATTCCAAATACAGAAATTAATTTGGTTAAAATCATCGAAGGCCCTAGGGCAGGAGAGTTCTTATTCTCATCTGAAACAGGTGCTCGATTAGAAGAATTTTACAACAAGGTTAAGACCCTGCCATATAAACCTAACTCCACCGAAGGGTTTTACCGATTTTATATTTCTAACCCTGGTCAAATTCTTTCCTCGAAATGGATTCAACGTCTGCCAGACAGTTTCAAGAGAATCTATTGGGACCAGGCTCTCTGGCAATGGATTAGCCTGGGGCTAGCGTTATCCATTGCATTTTGGATTCCTTATACAGTCTTGAAGTGGAACCAACAGCGAGCTGTAGCTATAGAGCCACCCCAGCGCACTTGGGAAACCGTCATCCCTCCCGTTGTCACTATCCTTAGCTTGATCACCGTAGATTATATTTTAGACGAGCTTATTAATATAACCGGACAGATTCTTTTTCTCTCATTAGTTGTTCTAGAGAGTCTGCTTTGGACTGTGGTGGCCCTAACGATCTTTCTGATTGGCAACAGTGTGGCGGAAATGATTATTGCGTTTCCTCGCATTAATTCTCAAAGTCTAGATGCCAGCATGATTAGGACGGTTTCGCGCCTGCTAAGTTTGGCCATTGGCATGACAACGCTGGTTTTGGGTATTGAGCGGGTGGGGATTTCTCTTATCCCCATTTTGGCAGGTTTGGGAATTGGTGGTTTGGCCTTGGCCTTGGCAGCTAGACCCACGCTAGAAAATATTATTGCTGGTCTGATTTTGCTGGTGGATCGTCCGGTTAGGGTAGGTGAGCGCTGCCGTTTTGGACAACGAGAAGGCACTATACAGGAAATTGGTCTGCGTTCAACGCGGATTCGTGCCGTAGATGGGGATTTGATTTCCATGCCTAATTCTAAATTCTCAGAATTGGAATTGACCAATCGCAGTAGACGGAATTGCATGCTGCTCAGGCAAACCCTAGGGCTACGCTATGAAACAACACCTCAACAGCTCAACGTTGTATTGGCCAATCTGCGGGAAATGATTTTGACTCATCCTCAACTATTGGAGATGAAAGGAAGCGAGAAAGAAGCTAGGGTTCGGTTTGTTAACTATGGCGATTACTCTCTTGATATTGAAATTTTTGTTTATGTGGATACGGTTACACAACCGGAATTTTTGGATGTTCAAGAAGGTATTTTGCTCCAGGTAAATGACATTGTTCAGGCTGCGGGGACAGATTTTGCATTTCCATCACAGACAACTTATCTTGCTCAAGATCTTGGACTGAATCAAAACTTGATGGAGCAATCTTGAATAGCGCTCGAGCTACTGGTGAGTAATGCGATGTATCTGTGGCCAATATGGCTTGGTGCCCATGGTCTGATGTAAATGGATACTTTTGTTTTTTTATGGCCATTATTAGCCATGGCCATGGACGATGAAAAATTCATTCATTACTAAAATTAAGGTTTTAGCGAGACAGACAGTTTAGAGTACTGACAGGTTTGCGTTAACGCTGATTTCCTACACCGTTGTTTCCAGACATTTATTTTTACATTCCAGCCCCATTTTGGCCTGCCCAGCTACCTGCCTCAAGCGCTGAAAACTGGGCAGGTTTTGGTCTAGGGATTTATGCTTGGACGGTGCAGACCTATTTGAAACTACACGAGGCTGGGGTAACGTGTCAGCTGACGGACCAGCTACCTGAAGAGGGTATTGTACTTTTCCATGCCAATGCGACGCGGGCAGGTGATATTGTCCCTGGCCCCAGACGTTTGCTGATTTGCATGAAGGCAGAATCCCCCCTGTGTGCTCAGGCCCAACTCCATGTAGTGCAAAATCCCTGCGAGGCATCACGGTTTCTGAGCTGTTATTTTATGCCCCACTGGCCCCAGCCTGGGTTGCTGCCCCGTCTAAGGGAGCGGCAAAACCGGTTTGAGACTATTGCATTTTTGGGGCATCGCAATAGTTTAGCTGCCGAATTGCTGGGGGCAGAGTGGGAAATCGAGCTACAGCGGCGGGGACTTAACTGGCAATCGGTGATTAACACCAATGGATGGAACGCTCAGCAATCGATTGATACGAGCTGGAACGATTACCGGACTGTTGATGCGATTGTGGCTGTGCGTGAATTTCAGGTACAACGTCCGTGCTATCGGAGTAAACCGGCGACTAAACTTTATAATGCCTGGTTGGCAGGCGTACCTGCCATATTGGGCCGAGAGCTGGCCTATCGGGCTGTTGGGACCCCTGGCATTGATTATTTAGAAGCTAACTCTATGACGGAGCTGTTGTCCTGTCCTGCCCAGCGACAGCAGGATAAGGCGGTTCGACAGGCACTGGTAAAGCGGGGCGACCGGCGAGCACTCGGGTATACGCCGGAGGTGATTACCCAACGGTGGCAACAGTTTCTAACTAGGGTTGCCACACCTGCCTACTATGCCTGGTGTAACCGTGCTGACTGGCAACAAACGGTGCAACGGTGGCAGGCTCAGGTGTTGAATTATTGCGATCGCACCAGCAGACGACTGAGCCCATAGCAAAACGGCAGCATGAAAACTCCATGCTGCCGCTGCAAATGCCTTCATGACATATTAATTTTCTATTTTATTGCGATCCGTTATCATAAGCGCAATTATCGCAATCAACTAAATGCGTTGTGATAACGTCAAGAACGATCGCCTAGGGTATCTCAACCTATGAACTGGCACAGTTTGCTCATCATCATATGCTTCATTGCAGTTTCTGTCTGTGGGCTTAGGTTATCCTGGCTGTGGTGCTATCGTCCGCAATATCAAAGATGGCAGCGTTCCCGAGCATCCAGTAAGCTACGTAAGTTTGGTCGGTCGAAGCGCCACATATATCAGGTTCCCCATAAATAAAAATAAAAGTCAATAGCTACGATTGGCAATATGGCTGTTGATGAAAGAAAGGCCCATACCGTTAGGTACAGGCCTGGTTGAGAGAGGAGAACCGGCAACCGGTCCTTAGATCAAAGCTAAATTTGAAAGAGTCTATACCTGGGCGATACTATCCAGGGCCTTGTTGACTCGTTTGAAGTCAAAGCCCATGGCTCGCAGTGCATGCCACAGATGACCCTGTAGAAAGAAGAACCCCAAGAAGAAGTGAGTATTTGCCAACCAGCATCGTGCCGTATGGGCACCTAAGGGCAACGTAATGGTGTCAGCAAAGTAGGGAGAGACACCCAGCTTAGTTTCCAATATCGGCCCGTAAAATTCCACCGGATAGGCCAGGGTATTGACCGCACAGAAATAGGCGGCAACAAATGCAGCTAAGGCAATGCCCCCCAAGGAGTAGGAAAGAATTGCTTCACCCGAGAAGGAGAGTACCTTCTTAGCCCAACCAAGGGGGGGAACTGCAATGTGCCAAACCCCACCTAGAATCAGCAGGCTACCAACAAAGGCGTGACCACCGCCCAGATCTTC
>CALBPH010000677.1 GCA_937899365.1 uncultured Leptolyngbya sp. | reverse complement strand
GGTAGTACAGCAGATACATCCCTTCGTCCGGCAGCGATTTACCCAGGTGAGCCGTGACTATCCTGCTAATGCAACCCTGGTCTATGCGATTCCTCTATTGTTTGAAGCCAACCTCACCCACCTAGTCAGTGAAATTTGGGTCGTTAGCTGTCAGCCTGAGCAACAACAACAGCGACTGATGGCCCGCAACAATCTCTCCCTAGTCGAGGCCAACGCAAGAATTAATAACCAGCTCCCTTTAACAGAAAAAATTGCCCAAGCCGATTGGGTGCTCGACAATTCCGGTGATAAATCATGCCTCTACCAGCAGATTGACAATGCCCTCAAATCCCTGAGTTAGAGCCTAATGCACCAGGATATTTGCTGTGTAACCCCGGTCTTTGCCAAACGATAATCTAACCCCAACAGATTGCCTCGACCGCACCCTGGCCAACACAAAACGTTCTGATCCCTGACAGGCAAATCACCCCATGCGTAACTCAACCCTAAGAATCGCAAACCAACATCACAAAATAGTCGCATTTGGCAATCATTGAGACACACTGGAAAGTCACTCCCTGAAGAAACGAGAGCGTGCCATGACTGACTTTACTGATTTTCTTAAGCACAAACAGGCCTACATTGCCATTGGCGAATTTAAGCCCGGTCGCTTTTCCGAAGCCCGCCAACTCTATGAGAAAGCCGTCGCCACCTACGATGATGGCTTCCAAGGAGCCTATCTATTCCAAGAGCCCGGTACCGATCGAGGCATCGCCGTCATCCTGTGGGACAACGTAGATAATATGGACGCCCACCACAGTGCTACCTACCAGGCCATTGTCAGGGAACTATCGGGGCTCTTTGTAGCTCCGCCCGATGTCAAATTCTACGAAGTCTGTAGTGAAATTGGCCTCATGGGGCAGCTAGCCCAAGCCGTCGCTTAGGCAACAGATCGTAAGCCAGACATCGTTAATTAAGGCAAGTAAGACAGAAAGAGCTACCCTCTCTCTCATCAACGCATTACCGATGCCCCCACCCGTGCTTCCTGCTCAAGTGTCTCCAACTTGCGTATTACCTGGATGAGGTTATTCATATCACCGCTTGTGCGTAGCAAATGCGCTGCCGTTTCTAAATCTGCTATTGCCTGGCGCAGGTTACCCTGTTTTTGGTAAACCGCACCGCGATAGCAGTAGGGTAGTGCCAGGTTGGGCTGTCGTTCAATGGCCAACCCAAACTTTCCAATTGCCTGTCTCAGATTTCCCGACGATTGCAGTGCCTGCCCCAGATAAAAATAGGCAATTGCACTTTGCGGGCGAAGGTCAACCGCCGCTTCAAGATCGCCTATGGCTCCGGCATAGTCCCGCACATCTATTCTGAGCACCCCCCGATTGCACCGAGCGGCAAACAAATGGGCATCCAATCGAATCGCCTGGCCAAAATCCTGGAGGGCTTCGGCACGGTTTCCTACTTCAAGCCAGGCCACACCACGGCAGTTATAGGCCGCGGCACTAGGCCGAATCGAAATCACCTGGGTAAAGTCATCAACTGCCCCGCCATAGTTACGCATGTCATAGCGGGTAATCCCCCGATTGAAATATGAGCCAGCATCCTCACTGTCAATAGTAGGATTTTCAAAGCGTTGAATTAGGGGACGAATAACCGCTGGGTCGGTGGTGCGTAGTTTTAGTTTCACCGTTGGAAATAAACTGGTCTGTGTGGAGAGAGTTTGCATGCCAATTAGGGCAGAACTGGAGTCACACACTGCAAAGTTCTCCGTAGTGCCCAAAATCTTAAAGGAGAACAAGTCTGGATAGTCCTTTTTCAAGGGCAGTAGCTGTTTGAGGGCATGCTTTAGCTGACGATGCCGGACGCTACTTTCACTCCAACGTTGGCTAATACTAAGTAACAAAGGGTGTTCACGGTTGTCCCCTCGATGGCACCAGCCAATATGTAGACGACAGTTTCGTTCTAACACTTTACGAAATTGCGCCAGTAGCTCCGCATCAAGATCTACGCTATCTGCCCAGGGCCACACTAGCATCAGCCGCTCATTCGCTTGCGTCAACAGCTGTTCCAATGCCTGTCGGCTGTTGGACTTTCCTTCAATATTGGCAAAGTCTAACAGCCACTGGCTATCAGCGGCGTTGGCAATTGATGCTTGCAGGGGTTCTAGGGTTTCAGCTACCGCATCCAGCACAACGTTAGTCATCATGCTCATTTGCTGGTCCGTATCATCTAAACGCTGCTGCAGTCTCTCCATGCTGGCGACGCCCTGGTCTAGGGGTTCCAGGGTTTCAGCCACTGCGTCCATTACAGACTCAGTTACATTACCTAGCTGTTGCTCTAGCAAGTCGATGCGCTGCTGTACCTGAGCAATCTCAGCTGGATCAAAGGATTGAACTAACTGCAGAATCCTTTCCTGGGGTACAACTCTTTCTTTGATATTGGTCGATAGTTCCAAAAATTCATCGCGAGATACCATTTCTGAAACGGTTTTGACCAGCTCTTGTACTTCTCCCCTCAATAGCGACTGACGTTCCTCGGTTGTAAGCTGCTGCACCCGTTGCTCCAGGTAGTGCAGCTTGTCACTGAGACCGGCATGGTTATTCTTGGTATCGGACCCAATCACTTCCATATGCACCCGCAGCTGCATAAGTCCTGCTTTGAGCTTAGTCAGTGCCGCCTCTGTTGTCTCAAGCCGGCTCGTATCCAATTGCTGCAGTTGCTGACAACGCGATCGCACATCTTTCAAATCAATGAACAGCTGGCTATGCTGGTCCTGCAAATTAGCTATATGTTGATGAAATTCCTTAAGTTCTGGGATTTCTTGCTTCTCAATCTCCTCCTTCAATGTTTTACGCGTATACTCAAATACCTGGGTCAGGCTGAGAATATCCTGCTGATTTTGCGCAATAATCGATTGCCGCACTGCTGTCAGCTGTTCGTGGGTAGGCAGATCTTCCAGCTGTTCCTGCACATCGCGCAAACGCTCATCTAGCTTGCTATTTACCGATAACATCACCGATTGGTTTTGAGAGACTTTGGTCTCAAGCTGTCGCCGATTGACCAGTCCCAAGACCGCCAACAATGACAGTGGAGCAGTTGCCAATAGTGCCTGTTGGGTAGCAACCGAAGCCACTGTTCCAGCACCAGCCCCCAATAGCAGTGCATACTCACTCAAATTAAACCAACGATGTTTCTTCACGGAGTTTTGCCGAATGCAGTGACGAAAAAGCCGTTGCTGATTTAGAGGATAAACTCGTCTGCTGTAGCCATTATTGGTCTACATCTCGCAGATGAGCTTATGCCGGGAGATCAGTAACGCCCGAAAAAAGCAGCCCGTCTATATATTGGACTGCTTATTCTTTTATTCGTCCTAGCTAGTGAACAATCAGGAGATTAGTCAAGTCTTTAA
This sequence comes from uncultured Leptolyngbya sp., assembly GCA_937899365.1. Classification (GTDB taxonomy): domain Bacteria; phylum Cyanobacteriota; class Cyanobacteriia; order Phormidesmidales; family Phormidesmidaceae; genus Leptothoe. The sequence continues at coordinate 1,366 of CALBPH010000677.1, read as the reverse complement.
GTGTTATCAAAAGCTGACGCTACCTCAGTATTTACCCCGAGACCAAAAAAAACTCTAAAGCCCTGAAAGTATTTCCAGATAATGGGCTAAGTCTTTGAAGCCTATGCCCTATTAAAGAAATCGCAGGATGAATGGGTATCTAAAGGCACTGTCGGTATTGCGAAAACTAGAGGCAATTGCAAAAACAGGCATCACCCACTGGAAAATTAATAGGGGAATCACAAACAGCCAACCGATCAGCAGCCAGCACAAAATACCAATAATGAAGCTGTAAACCCAGATATTAATGTGAAAGTTCAAGGCTTCTTTGGAACTTTCCTTAACCACCGGATCATCAGAAATAATCCACAGGGCAGCGGGGATACCAGCTGAAAATAAAAGCTGACTTAAAAAAATAGACCCGTGGGAAAGGGCGGATAAAATCTTACGCTTGTCGCTGTCAAATGTTGCATCCATGACGTTTTAGTCCTTTTTTTATCGTGACTTTATAGTAGTTGATGCCTTGACCGACCCCGTTAGGGAAAACCGTAGTCGGTACCGATCAATTGCCTGTAATGGCCTGCGCTACAGGTGGTGTCTATATGGGAGGGCCTTTACAATGGAAACTAACGGGAAAATGCCGATCGCTATTAAGGATGCTAGCCATGGAACTGAAAAGATTAGGGCATGTTGCTATTTGTGTGCCCGACATTGCGGCCGCGGCCAGTTTTTATCAATCCTTGGGGATGAATCTAGTCTGGCAGGACAGTGACTGGGCCTATCTAAAAGCTGGAAATGACGGCTTGGCATTGCTTAGCCCTGAGTATGAGCAAGCGGGTCCTCACTTTGGATTTGTGTTTGACGACCGGGCAGCCATCGATCAAGCCTATGCCGAACTGAGCCAGCAGGATATTAAGCTAACTGAAATTCATGAACACCGCGACGGTACAGCTTCGTTCTACGGTCGCGACCCCTTTGGTAACTGGTTTGAGTATCTCTATGAACCCAGTGAGACAAACACTTCTGAAAGCAAAGCAGCTGAACTAGTTGCATAATCGAAAGGTACGGACAGCTCGATCGTAGCGAAGCTCCAAAACTGAGCATAGGAGGCAATTTCAGAATCATCGTTTGTCAAAAGCTCCGTTATAGTTGGAGGATGTTCTGCCGTTTAGCACCTTAGGCTAAAGAAACTGAGTCAAATGGCCAAACCCAAAATCCTGGATCCTGAGCGTTCCTACACCTTTAGGTCATACTTCGAAATGACCTATGACCCAGAGGATATCCTGGCTGAGTTTGGCTATCGTCTACAAAAAGCACGAATTCCTTTACCCAAGGGGCAGCGTGTTCTACCCCAGCTATCTGAACTGCAACAGCGGATTGAACGCAC
>CALBPH010000676.1 GCA_937899365.1 uncultured Leptolyngbya sp. | reverse complement strand
CGGCGCTGTAGCTGGGACCGCATTTTGGCTCCCTGTGTTGGTACGGTTGCCGGTTTAGGTCTCTATCTGGCCTATAACTATGTCCGGTTTGGCAGCATTACCTCAGCGGGGCAAGACACATCGCAGCTGGGGTTTGATGGTTTTTTTATGCGGGCCTTGGGGCAGTGGTTTAGCCCCGGTAGCGGCGGCGGTATGTTTTGGTACTGCCCACCGACGATTTTGGCGTTGGCGGGGCTGTGGGTGCTGTGGCAGCAGCGAAAGCTAGAGTTTGTGGCCCTGTTTGGCTTTGTGGCTAGCTTTTGGCTGCTACACAGCGGCTGGGACTTTAACGGTTGGAACTGGGGACCTCGGTTTCTGATACCAATTCTCCCTGCTCTGATGGTGACGGTGGGGCTATTGGGGAAGCGTTGGCGCATGCCGATTGTAGGGCTGATTGTGTTGGGTTTTTTGGTCAATGCCCCCACACTGCTGACCTTTTATCAGCGCTACTTTGCTGAGGTGGCCGATCAAGATACGTTACTACTGATGCAAACCTTATCCCTGTGGAGCGATCCGTCCCAAGCGCCCATTTTTAATGTGTGGGCCGCCGCTGGTCGACAGCTGGCCGATGCGTTTAGTACTCCGGTTCAAGAGATTATTAATAATGTGGGTGCGCCACCGCCGCCGGGTGAGCAGTCTAAGGCTGAGCTGCTGAGGATTGTGGCGGTATGGTGGTGGTTTTTACCGGCAGCAGGCATTCCCACTTGGGTGGGAGTTGCGATCGCACTTACCCTGGTTAGCCTCGGTCTCTGGCTGTTGCGCCTGAGCTGGTTGACCGGGCTGAAACCACCCCTTCGGCTACAATCGAGCAAAATTCCCTTTTAGGGCCGTTTTGGGTGTTGACCTTGAGCAAGGTCAACACCCAAAGTTCAAAGCTATCTGAAAGCTATCGGCATTCTTAGCCTGTCTGACTACATCCCAGCCCTAACGGCATCTGCTTATGAAGCTTATTATTCAAATTCCCTGTTACAACGAAGAAAATACTCTAGGGGTAACGCTTTCAGAGCTACCACGACAGGTGCCCGGCATAGACCAGGTTGAATGGCTGATCATTAACGACGGCAGCGTTGACCGCACCGTGGATGTGGCCAAGGAATGGGGCGTGGATCATGTGGTTAACTTTGACCATAACCAGGGCCTAGCCCGAGGGTTTATGGCGGGGTTAGATGCCTGTCTCAAGGCGGGAGCTGATGTCATTGTCAATACCGATGCCGACAACCAGTATTGCGCCGCCGATATTCATAAGCTGGTCGAGCCCATCGTCCGCGGCGAGGCTGAAATTGTCGTGGGGGAACGCCCCATCATGGAAATTCAGCACTTTTCCCCAGTTAAGAAAATTCTCCAGCGTTTGGGTAGCTGGGCCGTGCGGATGGCCAGCAATACCCCCGTTGCCGATGCCCCCAGTGGTTTTCGGGCCATCAGTCGCAATGCGGCCATGCAGCTAAATGTATTTAACGAATACACCTACACCCTGGAAACCATCATCCAGGCTGGCCAAAAGGGGATGGCAGTGGCCTCGGTCCCCATTCGCACCAACGGCTATCTGCGGCCATCGCGGCTAGTCAAAAGCATTGCGTCCTATGTGCAGCGCTCCTTGTTTACCATCCTGCGCATTTTTATCACCTATCGTCCCCTGTCGTTTTTTACAATTCTGGGGGCGATTCCATTTGGGTTTGGCTTTTTGCTCAGTGTCCGTTGGGTCTGGCTATTTCTCACCGCATTTGAGCACACTTGCCGTAGCCACATCACCAGTCTGATCTTTTCAGCCATTTTGATTTTGATTGGGGTGCAGTGCTGGATTTTTGGTCTGATTGCCGATTTGATGTCGGCCAATCGAAAGTTGTTAGAAGATATTCAGCTACGTCTGCGGCGATCGGATATTGAGGAGCATATGAAAAAGAATCGGGAGAAAGAGATGAGGTAAACCATAATTCCCTTTGGCGGGCGGTGCCCCCTCCTCCTCTATTTCCTTCTGCCTCCCTTGCTTTCCCTGCCCTGTTGGGTTTCGTCCCTCAACCGCAACCTACCCATATATGAAAGACTTATTTGCTAACGCCGCCCTCGATCAAATTCCTAAGATTCTGACGTTGCAGGACCGGAATCCCCACAGTCCTAACTACGGCTGCTTTGATCGCAACTTTTGGCAGTACAAAATTATTGACTTTCCCAGCGGCATGTCCCAGGAGTTTGTCTGGCCCCTCGCCCTGGTGTATGACATGCCGCTGCCGGATAATCCTTATTATCAGCAGCCTAATATTAAGGCTTGGGTAGAAGCGGGGATTACATTTGCGGCCAAAAGCTCCCATCCCGATGGGTCCTGTGATGATTATTTTCCGTTTGAGCGGGCAGGTGGGGCGGCGGCGTTTTCGTTGCTGGCCTGTTTAGAAAGTTATCGGTTGCTAAAGCTGGAGAATCAGCAGGCACTCCAGTTTTTTGAAACCCGGGCGGACTGGCTGGCCCACCATCAGGAGAGCGGTCGCTTGACCAATCACCAGGCGCTGATTGTGCTGTGTTTGGAGATGGCCTCACGGGTACTCAATACCCAGAAGTGGCAAGGGGCGATCCAGCAGCGTTTACAGCAGGTGCTGTCTTGGCAAGATTCGGAAGGGTGGTTCCAAGAGTACGAGGGCTGCGATCCGGGATATCACACGCTGACGATTGCCTGCTTGGCACGGGTGTATGACTTGGGAGACCGTCAGGATGAGCGGTTGCGAGATGCGATCGCAAACGGTGTTCGTCTTGCCAGCCACTTTGTCCATCCCGACGGCTCCTACGGTGGCGAATACACCAGCCGCAACACCTACAACTACTTCCCCCACGGCTTTGAGCTAGTCGGTCGCTGGCTGCCCGAGGCCCTGAGCATTAACGACCGCTTTCTAAAGGGGTTAAAAAACGGCTGTGGCTCCTGCTACGCCGATGACCACATCGTCGGCCACCATACCTGGAACTACCTGCTTACCTGGAAAGACTTTGTCGATACCCGACCTCCTACCCAACCTCCCCACCTGGGTCGCGTATGGTTTCCCAACGCCCGCATCCTCATCGACCAGCGAGAAGACACCAAGCTATACCTGGCCCTTAACAAGGGTGGCGCATTTAAGTTCTTCCGCAACAACAAACTGGTCTTATCAGACACCCAGTTTTCACTCCAGGTGAAAGAAGGCGGCAAGATAAAAAATGCCGTTGGTCATCTGGTTGGCGATTATCAATACGACATCCAAGATAACCAAATCACCATCGATGGTCCCCTCGGCTGGGCCAAACAAAAGCAGATGACCCCCCTAAACCTAATGATTTTACGGGTGGTGATGTTAACCGTTGGGCGATTCTTCCCCAACCTGATTCGTAAGCTGTTACAAAAAATGCTAATCACCGGCAAAAATGACGCTCCCTTTAAGTTTCAGCGTACGTTTCACTGGCAAAACGGCCACTGGACCCTGAAAGATAAACTCATACCCGCTAGCGGTTGGAACAATGTTTTGACCGCAGGCATCGGTAGTGACCAAACCTCTATCTATGTGGTCATGAGTCGTACATTTCAATCAGGGCAGCTTCAGCCTTGGAAGGATTTAACTAGCGACGTAAATTCTCTCTCTTCTAATCAGCCTCTGGAGGTGGAGCGGCAGTTATAAATCTGTTATTGACCCAAAAAATAGCTCAGGGCACCCACAAGGAGCGCCCCTACAGCACTCTTAATAGCCCATTACCCTTGTACAGACGTTCCATGGAACATCTCAACCAAAAATTATTATGAAACGCTTTATATCTATTTTTGTTAGCACCCTAATCCTAGTAATTCTCTACACCAAGATTGACTTTCCAGAACTGATTAAAGTCTTTCGAGACTGTGATCCCTTTTGGATGGCCGTAAGTCTAGGGATGGTTATCCCCATTACCTTCTTTACCGGCTGGCGACTAAAACAGCTGATCCCAGTCCAGGCAAAACTCAGCATTTGGGAAGCCAACAAACTGATCCTGGCCGCCAGCGTACTTAACATGGTGCTGCCCTCAAAAATGGGTGACATTGCTAAATCATATTTTATGAAAGAGAGGGGAAATCTTAGCGGCACATTGTCTCTCTCCATTGTGATTTTTGAAAAAGCCTGCGACATGCTGTCACTGCTGCTGTGGTGCGCCTTTGGACTGCTGCTTTACCCAGAAAAAGACGCCTTCTTTTGGGCCATGACCGCTGGTATTCTCGGCGGTTTGATTTTTGGTTTACTAATGCTCGGTTCCAAAGGGTTTGCCCGGCTTGGCTTTACCACCATGCGTCGCATTGCCCCTGGCAAAATCGGTAAAAAGCTGGCTTCATTTCAAGATTCCTGGGATGAGATGCACGATTACTTTTGGGGTAACCCAGCTCAGCTCACCCGCATTGCTAGCATGTCGATTTTTGTCTGGTTTTTGCACCTGTTACAAATCTGGCTATTTATCTTGGCCCTAAACGCCTGGGCACCCCCGGTGATTAGCTTTGCGCTGGCTCCCCTAGCGATTTTGGCCGGTTTGTTGCCCCTTACCTTTGCCGGTGTCGGTACCCGTGACGCGGCCCTAGTGGCCCTCTATGCTCCCTACTTTAGTGCTGCCACCGGAGCAGCGTTGGGCTTACTCTGTACCTCACGTTATTTCCTACCCGCCATTGGTGGATTACCCTTTCTCAACCAATACCTAAGCACCGTCAAACAATTTAAAAAGTCTTAGCGATGGGTATGACAAATATTGCAATAC
>CALBPH010000675.1 GCA_937899365.1 uncultured Leptolyngbya sp. | reverse complement strand
AGGCACAGATTAGGCACAGACTGCCTCATTCCTAACCAGCTGGCTGGGTCGCCTGCGTTGACTCCTCCTTCTTTTTCTTAGGTGGGCCATTAAAGTAGACCTCTAGCACGTCTTTCACCATGGGGGCGGCAAAAGCACCCCCGCCGCCGCCAGAATGTTCTCCAAACGCAACCACTAACACCTCGGGTTTCTCAAAGGGGGCATAGGCTCCAAACCAGGTGTGGTTTTCAAACGGGGGTGCCTCTGCGGTGCCACTCTTACCAGCAGGGGTGGGAATGGTTGGAACATTGAGCCGGGTACCGGTGCCACTGGTCACCACCTTACGCAACCCATCTTGAACAACTTCGATGGTCCGCTCCTGCATACCAATGGAGGTTTTCCACTGCTTAGATTCAGCACCATCCAACAGCAGGTGGGGGGTCACTCGATAGCCGCCGTTAGCTGCGATCGCAAACATCACCGCCGTTTGTAGCGGGGTCACCTGCATATATCCTTGGCCGATGGTCATATTAATGGTGTCACCCAGGTACCATTCCTCTTCAAAGGTGTCTAGTTTCCAAGCCTCATCCGGCACCAGACCGGCAGATTCCTCGGTGACCAGTTCAATACCAGTTTTCTCCCCCAAGCCGTACTTACGCATCCACTCAATCAGGGGTTCATGCCCCATTCTCATACCCACCTGATAGAAAAAGGTATCGCTGCGCCACTGCAGGGCCCCTGCAAATCCCAGCGGGCCAAATCCGGCATTATTCCAATCCCAAAATAAAATTCCCCCTGCATTGATGTTGGGGTAGGTGGGCAAAACCGTGTCGGCGGAAAAAGCACCGGACTCAATCCCCGCAGTAGTGGTGATAATTTTGAACGTACTGGCGGGAGGATAGGCTTGGAGGGCGCGATTTTAGAAGTGATTTCCGCTACTGTTCAGCCGCTCCCTCTGGGCCTGGGTTAGGCGAGTGGATTAGATATTGTGATCTAAGGTGGGGCGGCTAACCATGGCTAAAATGGCACCATCTCGGGGGTCCATGGCCACAATCGCCCCAATCTTGTCACCCAGGGCCTTTTCCGCAGCTTTTTGTAGCTCCAGATCGATGGTGAGGCTAATGTTCTGACCAGCCTCAGGGGGTTTCTCCCCCATGATGCTCAAGACATTGCCAGCGCTGTCTACTTCCACCTGCTGACCGCCCCACACACCCCGCAGCAAGGATTCAAACGACTTTTCAGAGCCCATTTTGCCAATGATGTCGCCAAGGCGATAGTCTGCCCCGTTATCGGCAAACGCGTCATATTCGTCTTCGTCAATTTCCCCCGTATAGCCAATCACATGGGCGGCCAAATCCCCATTGGGATAGCTGCGAATAGCTTCTGCTTCTACTCGCACACCGGGTAGCTCTGGAGCGTATTCCGCTAGGGCCGTAGTTTGGGCAGGGCTGAGACCACGTGCGATCGCAATAGACTGGGTAGACTCATACCCGGCCGATTCGATCCGCTGCTGGATCTCATTTGCTGGAATTTCTAGCAGCTGGGCCAGACGTTGCACCACCTGATCGCGCTGATCCACCGGCAGCGCAATGGGCCAAATGGAAACAGAGTGAGACAGCCGACTACCCGCCAAAATCTTGCCCTTGCGGTCAAACATCGTGCCCCGAGCCGGTCGTCTAGGTAGGAGCAAAATCCGGTTTTCTTCAGCCAGCTTACGATTGCGATCGCCCTCTACCAGCTGCAAGTAAAACACTCGCCTACCAATACCCCCCAGCATCACTATGGCAAGAAAAAGCATCATGATCACCGACTGGTATTGACGGCCAACGGTACGCCCTCCCTTTTTTTCAACCTGTGATGCGGCGGGGTATTGAAAAAAGGCCATAGTTGACGGTGAAAGTTCACTACTCACAGACAGTGGGACCCCAGACGCTCAAACTATGAGTAAGTCTAGGGCCTACGCTGTGAACAGTTTAGCTCTTAAGACTAAATTCAAGCAGCACACTTGGTTCGGCCAGGGTTTTGATTGGGGAACTCTTGTATTCAGCACCTTCTGCTGTATTCAGCATCGTCTGCGATCCATCACAGTCTGCCCTTCCATTGCCAACCCGGCTCCCTTTACCAACCGATTAATTGGGATTTTGAGCGACTCCCCGTAAAATAATGCAAACGGACCAATCACGAGGGTTGCATCCTATGGCTCAAACCATCTCACCGCCAACGGTAAACGCTACTGCGGTATTGGATGTACAACTCAAAGACATCGTCAAAACCTTTGGTGAAGAGACGGCGGTGCAAGGATTAAACCTACAAATTCGACAGGGTGAGTTTTTTGGCATCCTCGGCCCGTCAGGCTGTGGCAAAACCACCACACTCCGAATGATTGCTGGCTTTGAAACCCCCACCTCAGGGGAGTTAACCATCCAGGGACAGTCCATGACTGGCGTTCCCGCCCATCGTCGCTCGGTCAATACGGTCTTTCAAAGCTATGCCCTGTTTAACCACATGAGCGTTTGGGACAATGTGGCCTTTGGCCTCAAGGTCAAAAAAATTCCCAAAGCTGATCTACGGCAGCGGGTGGGGGAAGCGCTGACACTGGTCCAAATGGAAAGCTTTGCTAAGCGTTATCCCACCCAGCTTTCTGGCGGCCAGAGACAGCGAGTGGCCCTGGCCCGAGCATTGGTTAATCGCCCCGCCGTCATGCTCTTAGATGAGCCCCTAGGAGCCCTAGATTTAAAGCTACGTAAGCAGATGCAGGTGGAGCTATCGAACCTGCACCAGCGACTCGGTATTACCTTCATCATGGTCACCCACGACCAGGAAGAAGCCCTATCCCTATCGGATCGGATTGCGGTCATGAAGGATGGTCGCATCGAGCAGGTGGGGTCCCCCAGCGAAATCTATGAGCACCCCACCACCGCCTTTGTCGCTGATTTTATTGGAGATACCAATTTGCTGTCAGGTCGCATTCAGCAGCACCCTTGGACCCTGACTACGACTAACGGTCTACAAGTTGAGATCGCACCCACCGAGCTGAGTAACGGCACCCAGGCAGACATCAGCATTCGTCCAGAAAAAATCCATCTCATTGCTCAAACCGCAACACCACCACCAGCCACCCACGCTAACCACCATCAAGGAGAAGTTCAACACACCCTATATACAGGTCCCCATATTCATTGCATTATTAAGTTAACCACTGGGGAAAGGGTGCGTGTGCTGCAACGCAACCACATCAGATATCAACCAGGAGACACGGTCTGTGTGTCCTGGGCAGCCGCCGACTGTCAGGTGCTTATGCCTCCAGGTTCTCCATAATCAGCCAGCATCTACTGCCCTTTCAAACTGATTCAAATTAAGGATCTGAATGAACAAATTACCATTTCCCAATAGCCTAAGGTCAGGAAGTGGTTTTGAATATAGATTGGCGCACATAGTTCAAGACAATGGTGATCCCTAAATCCCTGAGATTACAACAGCTATGTGCGCAGCAAGCTGCCAAATGCATTCAACAGCTTGCTATACCCATGGTGTTTGCTTAGAGGAGAAAGACTGTGCCCCGCCGACTATCTCGCAACTCGTCGTTGCTTACCAATACATCTCGTCGTCGTTTTTTGCAGGGTTCTGCCGCTGCCCTAGCTGGGGTAGGCCTCTCAAACTGCCGCCGTACCATCGGTGAGACTGAGACTGTAGCTCCTGCTGATGACACCAACGCAGCCGCCCCAGCATCGGGGACATTGCAGATTTATACCTGGGCTGACTATACAGATGATGAGCTGGCCGCACAGTTCACCGAGGCCACGGGTATTGATGTCAAGATCGATGTCTACGATTCGAATGAAACCATGCTGGCCAAAATGCAGGCTGGCGGTGGCGAAAACTACAGTCTGATCTATCCATCGGACTACATGGTCACCGAAATGATCGGGCTAAACATGCTCACAGAGCTAGATCAGTCACGCCTGGTGGGCTTAGATAAAATTCGTGACAAATGGCAAAGCCCCGTATATGACCCTGACAACACCCATAGCGTTCCCTACAGCTGGGGGACAACGGGGCTGCTCTACAACTCTGAAGTTCTGACAACGCCCCCCACCGATTGGAATTATCTGTGGGAAAACAGCGATGTACTGTCTCGAAAAATGACCCTGCTTGATGACGTGCGGGAAACCATGGGAGCTGTGCTGAGCTCGTTGGGCTATTCTTACAACGCCACTGACGCCGCCGAACTCGAGGAAGCCTACCAAAAACTCTTAGAACTTAAGCCTTCCCTAGCCTCCTTTAAATCCTTTGGTTGGCAAGATGAGCTGCTCAGCGGTGACCTGTTACTATCCATGGTTTATTCCGTAGAAGGTATTCCAGTAAGCCTTGAAAACCCCACCTTTAAGGACGTCATCCCAGAGAGTGGGTCATCGGTTTGGACCGATACGATGGTGATTCCCACATCGGCCCCCAATGTGGACGCCGCCTACGAGTGGATTAACTTCAACCTGCAGCCGAAGGTCTCCCAAGAAACGGTAGAGCGACTGTTCTTTGCCACCCCCAATGGCGAGGCGATGACCCTACTCTCCAAAGAGCTGCTAGACAACCAAAACCTATTTCCCCCTGAAGACCTGCTGGCAAAATGCGAGGGCATCGCCCCCGTAGGCGAAGCCAATGTGCTTTATGACGAGTATTGGACCAAAGTCAAAAGTGCGTAGGACAGATGGATAAAGGCATTAGACCCATAGCAGCTCTCACCAAGGCCCCGACGTTAACCACTGTGGGGCGCATGCTGAAGTC
>CALBPH010000674.1 GCA_937899365.1 uncultured Leptolyngbya sp. | reverse complement strand
ATTTGGACCCAGAAGGTGGAAGCAGGACAGGTTGAAGTAAAGGGAGCTATCCATGAGTTGGAACTCAAACCCAATGCCGAGGCTGAATGGGTGTTGATTCCCCAGAAACCGGGGACCTATGAGCTACACTGCTCGATTGCCGGTCATGCCGAGGCGGGCATGGTTGGTCAGCTGACCGTTACCGCCGGTACTTAGGTTTTGGCGTTGCTGATCCTCGAGATGATTTTATCTGCAAGATCCTGTCAAATAGCATGTCTAACTGATCGGTTCATCCTTTAAGTCAGTAACGGCTAGGTTTTCAAGTTGCATTTTTCTGAAACATTTGGTCCCACCAGCCCGGAGCTGTTGTGCCAGACTCAGTGGCTGGCTTGAGCAGCGGGTATTGATTGCGCGTTATCCCATCATTTTTTGCAATAGTTCGGCTAGCCGGTCTGCACTGTCGTTGACGGCCAAGGTTTCTGCTGCAACCCTCATGCAGTTTAGTTCCTCTGGTGTCTCGAGCAGGGTTACAACCTGGTTTTTCAGAGTGTCGCCGTTTAGGTCTGACTGTCGGTAAACTTTGCTGGCCCCCACTGAGCCAAAAGCGTTGGCGTTATAGGCTTGGTGATCATCCGCTGCAAACGGGTAAGGAATCAAAATGGATGGGGTGTGGGTCATGGCTAGCTCGGTGAGGGTGCCAGCCCCAGCCCGACTAATGACAAGATTGGCTCGCTTAAATAGGGCGGCCACATTTTTAAAGAAAGGACGGTGAATATATTGGGTGTGACTCAGACTGTCGGTGTCTGGATCGTTGGTGCCGGTTTGGTGAACCACCCACCAGCCTTTGTCAAACCAGGCCGGTGCTGCTGCCCGCACTAATTTATTGACGGCGACAGCTCCCTGGCTGCCGCCGACCACCACAATCAAGGGGGCGTTGTCAGGGATGGTTAGGTCTGTGAGGCTGGCATTGCTATCGGCCAAAAACTGAGATCGCACCGGTGTGCCCACACATTCTGTCTTTGCCTGCTTTGGTAAGTATTGGCGGGTTTCGTTAAAGCCAATGGCCACCAGCGAACACCAGCGACTGAGCCAGCGTGTGACCTTACCCGGCATAGCGTTTGATTCGTGCAATATGGCGGGTAAGCCCAAACTGCGGGCGGCAATAATGGCCGGTGCGGCAATGTAGCCCCCGGTGGTAAACACCCCTTGAAACTCCCCCTGTTTTAGCAGGCGACGTGTGGCCAAGGTGGCTTGAACAAATTGAGCCAGGATCTTTAATGTGCCTAAGCCCAGTTTGCCCTGAACACCACCCATGCGGACCGTATGGAGGGGGTAGTGTTTGGGGACAAGCTCGGTTTCTAAACGATCGGGTACTCCCAACCATTCGATGGTGCTGTTGAGCTTTTCGGCGGTTGCGATCGCAGGGAAAAGATGACCACCCGTACCACTAGCGGCAATCAAGACCTTATTGGCTTCACCATTTCCTTGTCTGTCGTCCATAATGTGAAAGACCTAAGCCATCTAGTAACCGCTACTGTCAAAAAATCAGGCGAGCTAGCTGTTTCTACTGTAAAAATTGGGCCTAGGGTTATCTTTGGGGGTAACTTAGCCAAAAGCTATTATCCGCTGAATTGGTGCTTATGGGGCAGCACTTTCTGAGTCATCGTGTTGGTGGGTCAGACAGGGTGGCTTCAAGATAGTATCTTTTTGCTGATTTACCCACTGTGTTACCTATCGTTACGACTATTGTCACCGAGGACTTTACTAATGATTCATCCTTGCCGCTGGTCTCTACTTTCGCTGGGTGTGCTGGGGATGAGTATAGTGAGTGCGCCGGTCCAAGCGGCGTCTCCAGAAACAGCGCCTGCCGCCCTAGTCAGTGCTCTAGAGCAGATTGAGTCTGCCTCCAATGCCCAAGACATAGAAGCCGTGATGGCATTCTATGCCGATGACTTCACTAACGAAGACGGCTTTAGCTATGCCACCCTAGAAGCCACATTGCCCCAGCTATGGGAGCGCTACGACACCCTGAGCTATCGAGTAGAGCTACAGTCCTGGGATGAAGTTGACGGTGGTTATGTTGCCGAAACGGTGACATATATTGACGGAGTCCAAACGACGCCTCGACGTCTCACCCTAGAGTCAGTGATTCGCTCCCGTCAGCAGTTTGTCGATGACAAAATCACCTTTCAAGAAATTTTATCGGAGCGCAACCAGCTAAATTCTGCGACCCCTGCTCCAGACGTCATCGTGATTTTGCCGGAGCGGGCGGTGCCCGGCGATAGCTATGGGTTTGATGCCATTGTGCAAGAGCCCCTGGGGGAACGCTATTTACTCGGGGCTGCCTTAGAAGAAGGCACCACCGCAGAAGATTTCTTTGTTCCACGCCCCATCGATTTAGAGCTTTTATCAGCCGGTGGGTTGTTTAAGCTTGGTGATGCCCCTTCTAGTGCCGATAATCTCTGGGTGTCCGGGCTATTGATCCGAGAAGACGGTCTGGTGGTCATTACCCGACGTCTGCGGGTAGAGTAGATGCCCTAACGGACCTGCTGCAGTGGGCTTACCCCATTGGGAGCGATAGCTCCCCACAGATTGCTATAATCAAAAATCGTATTGACGATAGTGGCACCGCTCAAATCGGCGGCCCTGAGGTCTGCTTGTTTTAAGGTGGCCGTTGTCAGATTAGCCCGCCGCAGATTGGCCCGGTGCAGATGGGCGTGGGTCAAGTTAGCATTTGTGAGATTCACATCACGCAAAATGGCCCATTCCAAATCTGTGCCAACTAAACAGGCCTGACTCAAGACGCTATAGCTCAGATCGATCTCACTCAGCTGCAAGTGGCTCAAATCGCAGCCACTTAAGTCCCAACCGTGAAACATACGTTCACCCTGCTGGTAACGTTCGATTAAGCGTTGAAGCTTCGATTCCATAGTGCTCTTTAAGGGATTCCATTAGCCTTACTTATTAACTAGTGATGCCATCCGTAGAGATGTGACGGCGATGGTAATGGTCAATACATCGACTGGGACAGATGCCAGGACATTAATAAGTGGCCTAAACCCTTGAACTAAAAGACTATGGTGCGTTTTGCTAACTGACTACATCGGGGGTATTTATGGGGAAAGGCTGTGGCAATTCACCCTGCTGGTCGCAACATTTCTGCATAGCAGCTTTGGTGGATTGTCCTAACACACCGTCAATAGCGCCCTCGTAAAAACCCTGTTCCTTAAGGTACTGCTGCAGACTTTGACATTGGGAAGCCTGCAGCCGGTAGGCCAGATCCTGAAATGCCTGGTTTAGCCATGCATCGCTGAGGCTTGTCTGCAATTTTTGCTGTTGTTCTGCAATATCCCTATCATCAATAAAATTGTATAAATGGGCCAACATATGGTCGGCTTCATCCAGTATAAATCTAATTAAGGGACCTGTTTCAGCCGTTGCCAAAATGTCAGCTAGACGTGTGGTGTCACTATTGCTGAGTGCAGGCTGTACTGTTAGCTGGCAATAAGTCTGGATCAAATCCCGATGTTCTTGGGCATAATCGCTGATATCGAGATGGCTAGGGCGGCTAAACATAGGAGCCTCTCCGGTGATGTGCGCTAAGGAGTTAGTGATTGTGGCTACGCTACTGTGACGACAAATTTCTGATTGGTGCTCGATTGGCCTAAACCGCTGGGGAGAAATGGCGGTGCTTGGTCAGCAGATCTACGGATATTTGAATAACCATAGACACCATGCGGAATGTCACAGGTTCAAGCTGAACGTCACTATAGAGCAATTGACGAATGCATATCTCCCAAGGAGAGGTGATGCCAACGTCGGTTGTGAGTTAGGTTAGCTGTTGTAATTTGAGGCTTTCAAGGATATCCGTTGTCCTAACTAACCTGACAGATGCAATAAATAAAATCAAACGGCTCATTGGTATGGCTGACCACCCTGACTTGCCTTTATTGGATGTTTTGGATCTTGCCCTTTCAGAAATATTAGGTGGCGGTAATTCCTACGCGTATTCCACATTAGCGACTGTACGTCGTCATCTTTATCAGTTTCGGCTCATGCATCAGTTAGAGCCCCATGAAATTTTGTTTGAGGCTTATCTCAGGGGTAAGGCTAAGCAACGAACGGGTGAAATGATTTACAACCCCCATGCCTGGCTCAAGCGCACTGCGTTTAATATTGTGCGCGAAAAAAGTCGTCAGGCCCAGCGTCAGGCATCTCAGAGTTATGAAGATATTGAATATCGCATCAGTGCTGAACCCGACTATGTGCTAGAAGAAATCGATCTGCGCCATGAAATCGATTTGCTCTATAAAGCGCTGAGGACCCTATCCCGTGAGGATGATCACACGGCTCAGCTGCTGGTGTGGCGTACCATTGAGCGACTGTCGTGGGAGCAAATTACAGATCGTTTGGCCTCGTTGGGAGAAACGGATATTCCCACCCAAGCTACGCTGCGAAAACGGGTATCACGGGCAAAAAAGCGGATGCGTCACATCATGCATAGCTATGGATTACCAACGGGTTAAAGCGTCGTCGCCTGAGCGGTGGTCTGGTGCGGGTGTCTGCTGGCGCTTAGTGTTTGCCGCGATTGTCTAGTTCTGACGACATTGAGGTTTTGACCGTAAATGTTAAGACGGTTTCGTCAATTCCTTTAAGTTTGAGGGAACTCGATTTAATAATTTCCTGGGTGTCTAGGTAGTCGGCAACGGCGGCGGAGACCAAAATACTTTTGCCATTGGCGGCTTCCTGTAGCCGGGCGGCGATGTTGACGCTGGGGCCAATGGCGGTGTAGTCGGCTCGTTGAGAGCTGCCAAACATGCCGACAACGGCGGTGCCTTGATGGATGCCACAGCGAAACGTGACGTTGGGGACCCCCTGCCATCGCTGGTTTAACTCTTCTAAGTTTTGGTACATGTGTCGAGCCGCTGCGATCGCACGTCGTACCTGTTCATTTGGGCTGAGGGATTCTGGTGCTCCAAAGAGGGCGAGGACCGCATCACCCATAAATTTATCCACGGTGCCCCCCTGGTCAAAAATGGCCTGGGTCATGACCTCAAAATATTCGTTGAGTAGTTCAGCGACTCGGCGAGATCGCAACGTATTGGAGAGCTGAGTAAACCCGACGATGTCGCTAAAGAGTACGGTCACTAGGCGGGGTTCTGGGGTGAGGTTGAGCTGCAGATTTCCGTGGGCCGCTTTTTGCACCAGGGTAGCTGGTAAAAATCGCTTGAGAACCGAGTTAGTCAGGTACTGGTTGAGTTCTACCACCTGGCGTTCACTGGCTTTTAGTGCTAGCAGATTACGCACCTCTGCCAGGAGTTCTCGATCTTTAAATGGTTTAGATATATAGGCATCTGCCCCTTGTTCAGTGCCCTCTAGCCGAGTGTCATCATCCACATTGGCGGTGAGTAGAATAATTGGAATGCCCTGTAGCTCAGGATCGCGGCGCACCTGCTGAATGAGTTCTAAACCCGATACTTGGGGCATCATCAGGTCCGTAATGATCAGCTGGGGGTGGACCTGGTGAGCTACCTCTAGGCCAGTGGCTCCGTTGTGGGCAGTACTAATGTGATGGCCCTGACGCTGCAAGATACTTGCCACATAACGACGTAAATCTGGATGATCGTCAACGACGAGGATCTTGGCTCCCTGGTGGGGCAAGGTGGCATTGGGTAAAGGGCATGTCGGTGCGTCGGTGGTAATGTCAGTCGGTGCGACGGTTGGCTCATCTGAGGCTACTTCGTGTTGAAGATCGGCTAGCTCTATGGCAGCGCGCTGTTGTTCAAGGGTGCGACTGGTGGTGCTCACTCGGTCGGTGGGCAGATGGTCGGCCCCTAAGGGAAGTTCGACCGTGAAGAGGGTGCCGGCTCCATAGGCCGATGAAACCCGTACATCGCCGCCATGTAACGCTACTAGTTCTTTGACCAGGGCCAGTCCTAACCCAGTGCCTTCATGGGTGCGGCTAGCGGAGCCGTCGGCCTGTTGAAAACGCTCAAAAATATGGGGTAACTGTTCTTTGCGGATACCAATGCCGGTGTCTTCGATTTCTAGGTAGCAGCTTTTTTCAAAGGTGTTGAGGGTGATTTGAATGGCCCCACCTGCGGGGGTGAATTTCACCGCGTTGGAAAGGATGTTGTACAGCACTTTGTCAAACCTTTCCAGGTCTAAATACACCGATGGGCAGGGCTGAATCTGAGTGGTGAGGCGAATGTGTTTGCGATCGCAATAGGCCTGAAACGATTCGGCCACCCCCTTCACCACCTGGGCAAAGTCGCACGGATAGAAGGTGGCCTGCATCTGACCTGCATCTAAACGCTGTAGGTCGAGTAGCTGATTGACTAGACGTAGCAATCGCCGAGCATTACGCAGGGCAATAACGGACTGATCTAAGGGGAGTCCTGTACCTTGCTCTACCGCTGACTCTAATGGACCAATGGTCAGTGTTAGGGGGGTGCGAAACTCGTGGGAAATATTCTGAAAGAATGTGGTTTTTTGCGCGTCTAAGGCTAAGAGCTGCTCGGCCTGTTGCCGCGTTGTTTGATAGAGTCTGGCCTGCTGCACGGCAATGGCGGCCTGGTTGGCGACCGCCTGGGCCAGGTTAATTTCCTCCATATGCCAATGGCGGGGCTGGGTTTGGCGCAGGCTAATGCTGCCGATGATTTGCCCATCGGTAATCAGGGGCACCAAGAGTAATGCCGTTGCTTGGGTATGAAACGATAGACGTATGGGCGTTTGGGACGCTGATTTAGACAAATCATCGAAGACCACCGGAGACCGACTGGTCAACAGTTCTTGCAAGATAGGGTTTTCGCTGATTTTGACTTGGGATGTGGGCAGCGTCAGGATATTGGCTTGGTTGACATCGTACAGGCCAACACAGTCCACATAGTCATCATCCTGGGTCCAGAGGGAACGCGCACAGCCATCCGTCTGGCGAGCGTGGCCCAATTTGTGGGTACTGGCCGAAAAAATTTGCTTGGGTTCTAAGCTCCCGTGAATGGCCTGGGTAATGGTGTTGATTAAAACCTCCCGTTGAGCCAAGGCCTGAACCCGCTCGTAGGTCCACGTTTGAGCCAGGGCTAAGGCGGCTTGGTCGGTGAGGGTCTTGAGCTGCTTGAGTGGCCTGGTGCCCCAGTGGTTAGGCCGCTGGCAGTGGTGTTTGGCTATGATGGCCAGGGGTTCGCGTTTGCTCGTGTGCGGTATGAGAACGCTGGTGTGTGGGGCAAGGGTTAGATAGGCAATAGGCAGGCTGCCATGGGGGACTGCTAGATCTGACGCCTGGATCACCCGCAGGTGATCCGTGTCTATGGCTGTTTCTGTCAGGGTTTGCTCCTCTACGGGGCTGGCTGAGGGTGCCTGATAGGTCCAGCAGCGCTGTGGTTGGTTGGGTAAATCATAGAGGGGCCGTAGCACGCAGTAATCGGCTTCAAATGTTTTTCCCAGGGTCTGAGCAATGACCTCTAGCATCTCCTCAGATGTTTCGGCACTGCGGATGGTGTGGGTAATTTCATTGAGCAATGTTTCTTGTTCAAGGATGCGATCGAGCTCCTGGGTACGGGACTTTAGGAGCAGGTGGGTATCGATGGCCTGTTGAACGACCGCTCGCAGCTCGTCTTCTACCCAGGGTTTAGTGATGTATTTGAAAACTTGGCCCGTATTGATGGCTTCGACTAGATCCGCCACATCGGTATAGCCGGTCAATATAATGCGGATAATGTTGGGATACTGGTGCGCGACTTGTAGCAGCAGTTCTGTGCCGCTCATGCTAGGCATGCGCTGATCTGAAATAATGGCCGCCGTATCGGGATGCTGAGCCAAACTGAGCAACGCGGCTTGACCGTTGTCTGCCCGCAGCACCTGCAAGTCGCGATAAAAGGTCCGCTGAAGTAGGTCTAAATTATGGGGTTCGTCGTCAACAATTAAAATCTTGGGCTTGGATGTATGAACTCGTCGATTGTGCGTTTGGCTAGCCATGCACCCTGTTGTGTCTTTAACCGACTGTTGAAAGAGGTTGTCATGTAGTGCACCGTTGACCTCTGCTTCCATATATTCAAGAAGCAACCCAGGTGTTACCGCCTTTAATCTGGGCATTACCTGGTTGAATGGTCCTATCAAGAGTTCCCAAGCTGTTTAGTCGCTCACCATGTCCAGACTCAACTGGGATCGGGCTAGCACCCTGCCCCAAGACTATCGGTTACGCTCCGCCCAGCCTGCAGATCTATCTCAATTAGGCGAGCTGCTGTTAACAAGCTTTTACCCCGAACGGCACTTCAAGCGTTGGCTTTACCCCCTTATGCGGCTGGGCATTCAAGAAGATATTAAGCGGCGTTTAAAGAATTCGCCCCATCAGTATGAGTGTCTGGTTGTGCAGACGGTTGGGGCTGCGATTGTGGGTACGGTGGAAATTTCGTTGCGATCGCAGTTTTGGCAACCCTTGCAACCGCGCCGTCCCTACATTGCCAATGTGGCTGTTGACTATCGCCATCGTCGTCGCGGTATCGCCCAGCAAATGCTCATCGCCTGTGAGGCCATTGTTCAAACCTGGGGATGTCGTCAGCTTTATCTCCATGTCGCCACCGATAACCCATCTGCCCTGGCGCTGTATCAAAAGATTGGCTATCGCGTCAGTGATAAATCCCCCTGGCGACGGCGTCAAATGATGGTGAAAGAGTTATTTTTCTAAATATTTAACTACTTAGGTTAGTCATTTCTTAGAGAATATTAAAAGTCCCGTCGTTTAAGTATTGCCAGCAATTTGGGCGTACTTTCGATACCATGCTTCTCACCCCTCATACCGTGAAACCATCCATATCCTCCTGATAAATATTATTTTTTATGTAGTGAGTATGAGGAGGGACTGGTAACTATCAAAGACTGTATAAAACTCTGCTGATTTAGTGCACTAAATCAATGTGTTCGTATCAAAGTAAGAGTAATTAGTCTGGATTACCTCAGCCCTAGGTAGACTCTCTAACATGATGGATGCTCAATCCAACCCTTTGCCACTCTATTCTTCTTCGGTTCGACACTTGGGCCGAAAGCGTCCCCATATGTTCACCGTGCAATCCAAACTATCCCCCGGTGATGCTATGCATCTAGAAGATAGTACGGTGAAGTGGTGGGCTGAGCGCGCCAAGCAGTCTTCCGGTTCTAGTTCCAACGTGCCTGTGAATGAAACACTAGCTGTTGACAGTTTGCTTAAAAAGATAAACCGTGGCGATTTACTAGTCGTCAACAGTCGCCGTCGCAACGGTCTGATTATTTTTCGAGAGTTCTACGCCGAATTTGCTGGTCCTGGGGCAGCGGTGGGCGGTGATTTTGACCAGGGATGCCACTAAATTATTCCTTTGGGCAACCTGTCTCTGATTGAGCCCGATGATCATGAAGATCATCAAAAGGCGCTCAAGATCCGCCTCCAGTGGATTCGTCTGACCCAAAACTTTACCGATCAGCCCCGCTCCAACGATCGGGCCCAGATGATCCTGGATCAGTTCAAAACCTATTTTGACAAAGGCACCATCGACAACGTGCCCAATGAAGCATTTGCTCTGATGGTTGGCGTTTTACCCCAAACCGTGCGGCGCGTTCGTTTGGGCCTAGACCGTTAGAATGTGCCGATTTTCGTAGGGGCGTTCCATGGAACGCCCCTACCCATGTTTGGCGTATGACAATTGGCCAATTTAACCAATAACGGTTTGCAAATTTGCCCGTGTGCGATCATTTTCCTCGGGTGTGCCCAGGCTAATGCGTAGTCCACCGCCGGTATATCGAATCAATGTGCCTTGCTGACGCAGGGTGCTGAAAATGTGGTGTAATCCTTCAGCTTGCTCCATCCCCAATTGAGCTATCCCCTTGTTGCTCAAACGGCAGTAAATAAAATTAGCCGCACTGGGCCATGGCGTAATAGCCGGTTGCTCACTCAGCCAGGTGGCCATCTGTTGCCGTTCCTTAACGGTGGTTTCTAAAGTTGCCAAAAGTGAGGTGCGATGGGCCAGAGCGGTGAGTGCGGCTGCCTGGGAAAAGCTAGGCAGATTATAGGGAAGTCGAACTTTTTCCAGGGCTTCAATTAAGTCGGGTTGGGCGACGGCATAGCCCACGCGGTGGGCGGCGAGGCGAAATGCCTTAGAAAAGGTTCTGAGCACGACCCAATTGCTACGGCTCAGGCTATCGGCCACGAGGGTGTGCTGGCTGAATTCAAAATATGCCTCATCAATGACTACCAGCACATCGTTGGGCAGCTGTCGGAGCCATTCGATTTCCCCCATGTTGAGGCCATTAGCCGTCGGGGAGTTGGGATGCACCATAAACACAACCCGAACAGAATTGTTCTCGATTGCTGTCTGGGCGATGTCTAAATTGATACAGAAGTCATCGGTGCGACCAACGTCTATAACTTGGACGCCTAGTGTTTGAGCCAAGATGCCGTACATGGAAAAGGTGGGACTGGCCACCAAGATTGCGCCGTTATTAATAGCTGTCGCAATTAACAATGAGCGAATCAGCTCATCGGACCCGTTGCCCACAGATATATTGGCTGCCGTTGCGCCACCAGCTGATTCTGATACATAACCGGCGATGGCCTGCTTTAAAGCCCCATGCCCACCATCTGGATAGCGGTTGGCGGCAATGGATTGCTGGTAATGATTTGCTAGTGATGCTTTGACATCAGCGGGTAGATCAATCGGGCTCTCATTAGTATCAAGCTGATCGTAGGGCTCTGGGATGGGAGGATGGGGCTGATAAGCTTTGAGATTGGCCAGATCAGGGCGCAAGAAGGGCAGCATGGGCAAAACAATAGGCGAGCCTTTATTGTGCCATTTTTACAGCTGACAAAACTCTTTGATGGTTGGCCAGGCTACCTCCATGGCGTCTGCCATGCCATGGTCTGTGTCTAGGGGGTGTAGCCTGATCCAAGGTCGCTGGTTGCTGTGGTGCTGGCTGGCTTTGAGGTCAATCACCTCGTCGCGACTGCCATGGACTATGAGGGTGGGAGTCGGCTTAGTTAATTGGCTGTCGTCATAGGCTTGGGCGTCGGTGAGAAATTTGTAGTGTAGACGTTCTTGGCGTTGCCAACCGTAATGGTAGACCGAGAGCCAGCCGCTGGTTTTCCACTGCTGCAGCTGGTCTGGGCCCAGACGCGGTAACCACTGGTCTAAAAATTGAAATGCAGGGGCGAGTAAGACCAGCTGCTGGATATGGGGAGATCGCTGGGCGACCCAGGCTGCTGTAAGACCGCCTAGACTAGAGCCGATTAGAGTTGTGGGGCTCTGGAGGTGGTTTAGCACCTGGTTGATCTGGCGTGTGAGGGTGAGGTGGGCAGAGTCCCTTTGGTTGAGGTCCATGAGCTGTAGTTCAATGCCTTGGGTTTGGAATTGCGATCGCATCCACTGCCCCTTATAGGACTGTGGCCCAGACGCAAACCCATGAAGATAAATGTAGTCACCCATGGCTCTCTTATTTCCAGTGCTGCACCATGCATACAATATGATGTCCCGATCACCCAAGATCCTGAAATAAGCTTCCATGACCCAGCAGTTCCGTATTACCCTTCTCCCCGGCGATGGCATTGGTCCCGCATTTATCGCGGATGCCGTAGATGTGCTGACAGCGGTTGGTGCCTAGATAGATTAGCAGTTTGACTTTACTGAAGCCCCCATTGGCGGTGTCGCCATTGATGGCACTGGCAATCCGTTGCCACCGGAAACCCTAGAGACCTGTCGTCAGAGTGATGCGGTACTGCTGGCCGCTATTGGTGGCTATAAGTGGGACTCGCTACCCCGAGCCCAGCGTCCAGAAACAGGACTGTTAGGTCTGCGGGCGGGGCTTGAGCTATTTGCCAATCTGCGACCGGCAACGATCCTACCCCAGTTAATTGATGCCTCATCCCTGAAGCGAGATGTGATTGAAGGGGTGGACATTATGGTGGTGCGTGAACTAACCGGGGGCTTCTACTTTGGGCAACCCCGGTGTGTATTTGAAGCTGATGGCGATCAGCTGGGATGCTATACCATGGCCGATTCGGGGTCTGAAATTGACCGCATTGGTCGCGTGGCGTTCGAAGCCGCCCAAAAGCGTCAGGGCCGTCTGTGCTCGGTTGATAAAGCCAATGTGTTGGAGGTATCTCAGCTGTGGCGCGATCGCATTACCGCCCTCGCGACTGACTATGGCAATGTAGACCTCAGCCACATGTATGTGGATAATGCCGCTATGCAGCTGCTGCGCTGGCCCAAGCAGTTTGACACCATCGTCACCGGTAATCTGTTTGGGGATATTTTGTCCGATGCGGCCGCAATGCTCACAGGCAGTATTGGCATGTTGCCCTCAGCCAGTTTGGGGTCCTCTGGCCCCGGCGTCTTTGAACCCGTGCATGGCTCAGCTCCAGATATTGCTGGCGAAGATAAGGCCAACCCATTGGCTCAGGTTCTTAGCGCTGCCATGATGCTGCGCTATGGATTAAGCCAGCCCCAAGCGGCGGACATGATCGAAACCGCCGTGAATACGGTGCTAGATCAGGGATATCGTACTGGGGACATTATGGCCGATGGCATGACGGCTGTTGGCTGTAAGGCGATGGGACAGGCACTTTTGCAGGCGTTGGGTTAGTCTGAGGGGTATCTTCTTGGTGCCAGCTACCTTGGCGTAATCTATCAATGGCAGCTAGTATTATTGTACTGAACAAGAGCATCGTGTCTGTGGGTGCTCTTTCGCGCAGTGCCCAAGGCAAATTTTTCACGATTTTGACAAAAAGCTACAGTTATAAGCTGTGGCGATGGGGTATCTTCAGCACATGTAGGGTTGGGTTTTTCTCAAAAATCAGCTCTGGTGTAGTTAACTGACTTTTTATCCAGCAAGAGGGAGTATTCAGTCGTGCCATCTTTACAGCGACCAGAGTACGGTAACCATAGTGAAGCGGCGGTACATCCCAGTGTGGTAGCAACCGGTGTTCAGCGTAGCCCGCTTAATTTGCGGTCGCCGTCGTCCATGTTAGACCCGGCGTTGTTACGGGCCGCTCGCCATATTTACCGCACCTATTACGAGGTTCATCCTGAGATTATTGAGCGGCCGATTGGGGTGGCCATTGGTCGGACTACTCGCCGTGGCAAGCTCATTTTTGGTGCTAAGCCCGTACTTCTACCCCATGAAAGTTTTATTCCATTAACTCAGCTTGAGCCAGGCCTGCACTAGGTCCAATGTTATATCCTTTGCTGCCTTGTGCCTTTGTCTTTGTGCTGGGGGCCTCAATTGGCAGTTTTCTCAATGTTGTTATTTATCGGCTGCCCGCAGGGATTTCATTGCTGTCGCCGCCCTCTCGGTGTCCGCGCTGTTTTACGCGCTTAAAGCTCTATGACAATGTGCCCGTCGTTGGCTGGCTATGGTTGAGGGGGCGCTGTCGCTACTGTCGAGCTTCTATCTCTCCCCGTTATCCCCTGTTGGAACTGCTGGGCGGGCTTCTGTTTGTGGTCAAATTTTTGCGGTTTGGCTGGAGCCTGGAGACGCCTTTATATTGGGGGCTGGTCAGTTGGCTGTTGGCCCTCACATTAATTGATCTAGATACCCTGACACTACCCAACGGGTTAACGATGTCAGGGGTGTGTCTGGGTTGGCTGGCTCAAGCATGTTTGGCCAATGCCGCCAATATAGCGGTGATTCCTACCCTGGCGGCCAGTGTTGCAGCCAGTATTTTGGGTCTGTGGTTGTTTGATGGCATTAGTTTTTTGGGGTCTATCGCCTTGGGGAAGCCGGCGATGGGCGGTGGTGATGGCAAGCTAGCGGCGATGCTGGGGGCCTGGTTAGGGTGGCAGGGGATGTAGCTAAGTGTCCTAATGGCCTCTTTTATGGGGGTATTAGGTGGGGGGCTGGCAATGTCACTGGGCTGGGTAGATCGTCGTCAGCCGATTCCCTTTGGTCCATTTTTAGCCTTCGGTGCAGGAATTAGCTTATTTTTTGGTAATGCCTTGATACAAGGCTACTTGAGCCTGTTCTTTTAAGGTCAGCTGTACTATCTGGTGGCGATAAAATCGGCGTCAATTGCGTCAGGGGTATGGGCAAACCGGTAGGATTGAAAAACACTACGTATCGAGAACAGGGTTTATGTCCCTCTTTGATTGGTTTGCAAATCGTAAAAAAGAAAGCCCCATTAGCCCCGATCGTCAGGAGCGAGAAATTGCTGACGGTTTGTGGACAAAGTGTGACGAGTGTGGGGTTTTAACTTACACCAAGGATCTGAGGGCCAACCAGATGGTCTGTCCAGAGTGTGACTACCATTACCGCGTCTTTAGCGATGAGCGCATCAATCAGCTGATCGATGCAGATACCTGGCAGCCTCTGGATCAGAAAATTACGCCAAAGGATCCCTTAAGATTTCGCGATCGCAAAGCCTACAGCGATCGGCTGCGCGATATGCAAACTAAGACCAAGTTAAATGATGGGGTGCAAACGGGCACAGGCCAGCTCAATGGTGAAGGGGTAGCCCTGGGGGGTTTGGACTTTCGCTTTATGGGCGGCAGCATGGGCTCAGTTGTCGGTGAGAAACTGACCCGTTTGATTGAGCAGGCCACGGCGACTCGATTGCCGGTGGTGATTGTGTGTGCTTCAGGCGGTGCCCGTATGCAAGAAGGGATGCTGAGCCTGATGCAAATGGCTAAAATTTCAGCTGCCCTAGAACGTCATCGTGATAGTCGCCTGCTATACATGCCTATTCTGACGCACCCTACGACCGGAGGGGTGACCGCCAGTTTTGCCATGTTAGGTGACATTATTCTGGCGGAACCCAACGCTACGATTGGATTTGCTGGACGGCGCGTGGTAGAACAAACCCTTAGGGAAAAGCTGCCAGAAGACTTTCAAACAGCGGAATATCTTTTGAAACACGGGTTTATCGATACGATTGTTCCCCGGACCCAGCTTAAGGATACGATTGCCCAGCTGATTCGTTTACATCAGCTACCTGCAGCACCGTCTAGTCTGAGCAATGGATCGTTTGAGCGGGCTGCCACCAATCAACATGTGCAGATCAAACCTGTGATTTAGTCAATCCTGTAACTGTTTTGGGAATTGGTCCTATCGGTGGCATGATAGTTATTAACTATTGGCTACCTGAATAATTAGATAGCTGTAACTTGCGAGCATCGCCTGATTTTTGGGTTTAATGCGTCGTGCTGTGTTGGGTATTTGATGGCGATCCATTTCGAGGAGAATCATGTTTAAAAAGTACATTTGGCTGGTGGTCGCGGCTGTTTTTCTGGTCGGCAACCTTTTTGTAGGTGGCAGCGCGATGGCGGCTGAGCTAGATGAAACAATCCGCACCATCCCCCTGAATGAGCAGGGTGATACAGTAGTGCTTTCCTTAGAGCAGGTTTCTCAGGGGCGGAGACAATTTAACTACGCCTGCGCTACATGCCATGTACAAGGTGTTACCAAAACTAACCCCAACGTTGGTTTAGAGCCTGAGGCACTGGAAGGGGCTTATCCTAACCGCAACAACTTAGAGGCTCTGGTTGATTATTTGAACAACCCAACTACCTATGATGGGTTAACTGAGATTGCTGAGCTGCATCCAAGTACTCAAAGTACTGATATCTTTCCTAAAATGCGTAGCCTCACCGATGATGATCTAACGGCCATCTCGGGTTATATCTTGCTTCAGCCCAAGGTCATGGGCGATATGTGGGGAGCTGGTAAGACTCGATTCTCTGCACCCGCTGTCTTTGACTAGACGATTTTTTCGGTCCCCATTGCTGAGGGCTGAGTCTCATCAATAGCTTTAAGGGAGGACGGTCTATTAGACCGTCCTCCTTTTTTGTTGAGGTGAGCCGATCTCAAAATTGAAATGATTGTTTAGGGGCACTCTGGGATTGTGTTCACCTATTGCGCTAGTTTAGATAGGCGGTGTAGTAGAACACGATGGTAAAGCGGCGCACGTTACTGTGGGGATTGTTGGGGGTTGCGATCGCAAGCTGTCGGCCTGGTTCATCTTCCTCTCTAAAGATAAAACTGCTTGCTCGTTCAGTGCCATCTCAAGTTTTAAAGGCCTTTAACCGAGTCACCCCCACTGACTTTGATGCGGCCTCGTCTTTAGCAGATATCTATCAGCAGTTACAACAATGGCAGTCTCCTCAACCTGCTGTAGACCCCCTATGGCGTCGGCTACTCTCTATGGGAGCCCCCGATACAGAAGAGAGTGCTACCCAATCGGTTGACACCCAGCTCGTCACCCTGAGCGACCCTTGGTTAGACAATGCCATTCGTCAACAGCTCATTCAACCATTACCCGAGCTTGCATTTGTAGAGCTGCTGCCCGAATCCTGGCAGCAGCTACTGCGACGTGATCAATCAGGAAACCCCACAGCCATCGGAGCATTGTGGGCCGTACCCTATCGTGTTCAGGGATTGATGATGGCCTATCAGAAGCCCATGTTTCAATCGAATGCCTATACCGAGCCAATCGCTAAATGGGCCGATCTCTGGCGTCCAGAGCTGGCAGGCCGCATTGCTATGCCTAACCAGCCCCGGTTAGCGGCTGCGATTGTCTTAAAAGCAACTGGCCCTATACAGACAGGTGAGGGTTTTCGATTCCGAAGCCTACCTCAAAGCATTAGTCAATGAAGACGTCTGGTTAGCCGTGGGATGGAGCGGTGATATCTTAGCGACGCTCGTTCGCTACCGACGGCTAGGGGCTGTTCATCCCCAAGAAGGGACGGTATTAACCACCGATCTCTGGGTTGTTCCAGCCAACGCAGACATGACCGAAACCGCTCAAGCGTGGATGGAATATTGCTGGCAGCCCCCCATTGCAACTCAAATTTCGGTCTCAACCTACGGATTATCGCCTTTATTTTTCGTGCCTGGGGCGAACGTCCCAGAGCAGCTGCCGCAACAGCCATTGCTCATGCCTGACCATAGTGAAGTGCTACTACCCTTATCTAGCAGTGCCCAGACTGTGCTATCCAATTTATTTAACGCTGACGCCCTCCGCGAATAGCCCCCTGACCAAAGTAGTCTAAATCTACAATGCAGTTTGGCGTAACTGGCAGTGCGGTCGTGGAGTTACTGGTGTTGTCGGTAGGTTGGTTGGTTGCGCTGGGAAAGTCACAGACATGTAGCCCCACTAAACGCTCTCCCGTAAAGATCCGCAGCTGATAACCATAGGATTTAGAACTTTCCCCAAATTGAGTAATAAATGCGTACTGTTCCAAATAACTCAGAACCGGCCATATTTGCCCGTTGACAATGACGTCTACATAGCTGGTGGGGCTGACCGTGTCATCATAGGCTCGCCAACTATCAATTAACCTCCCGTTGATGGCCTCTCCTTGCTGCTGTTCCTGCCACCATAGACTCGGTATCGTAAAAGCCTCCGCAGAGGGTGTGGCATCAGTAGCCACAGCGGGGATATCAACGGTGGGCCGTTGACTATTGATTTGACGAACCCTGTTTGCCTGCTCTACCAATGATTGGGCTACACCAGGACGGGCCGACATAAAGGCCATACACACCGCTGGAATCACTGACCATGGGGCAAATTTCATAGCTGTTTAACGGTGAAATGCTGAGGTGCTATTTTAAGAGCAGTTGCTGCCGATGTACATGCACTAAGTGCAGAGGGTTTGCTTCTTCCTGTTGCCGTTCTAACATACGCAGTAACTGTTCGGGGCGCAGCATGTTGCCATCGTTGCGACAACTGCCCACATATCGGACCACCGTAGCATCTCCGCTAGATAGCCGATTCAGCACGCTAGGTGGCAGGGAGTTCGGTAGCTCTGGGACTATTTCGAGCGTGTTTAAACGCTCCCGTAAGTTAATCTGCTTGACCTTGCCTGACTTAGTTGTGTGGGTATCACTAATTTCATCCGTAGCAAGGATTTGATCAATCCATTGTTGCCAAAGACTAGGACGATGATCCTCCTGAGCCGTAATCGCTAACAGATAGTCTGCGTGCTCCAGTGCTTTAGTAGCAGATGGAGCTTTGATATCAACTTCTTCTACCTCGTAGATCGGTAAGGTATCAGACAGCTGCTCCTGTAATCGCTGTCTGAAATCAGCGACGTCCATCTGCTCAGTTAATTCAAAATCAATGACTTCTCCAGTGCTGGTTGCTCCTAGAGACAAGGCATTGGCCGGAGCAATCCGTGGCCCTGGGTGGTACCCCCCTGTAAACGAAATAGGCAGAGCTGCCCGTCTAACTGCCCGGTCCAGCATCCTAGCCAGGTCCAAATGACCAATTAAGGCCATATCTCCCAGTTTGCCAAGGGTTACCCTGAGCCGTTGTAAGCGCTCAGATTTGGGTTTGCCATGGCCTTCAAATGACGGAATAGGTAAGGGTGGGACAACGACGTTATGCCCAAAGTCAGTGCCACATACCCCGCAGTGGGAACAACCCTCAAACGAGCAGTCAGGGACAATTGCTGCTTCCAAAGCCCGTTGTAAATCCTCTTGGAGCCAGGTTTTGTCAATCCCCGTGTCTATGTGGTCCCAGGGGAGTGGGGCTTCCATCACACCTTGCCATTTGCTGATGGTATCGGTCCCATGTGGTTGCTCGTTAGCTAAAGACTCATCTAGGTTCCATTCCCCTTGTTCGACCTGGCGATATTTCCAGGTGAGGCCAGCGTCATCAATGGCTTGGGTCCAAGCATTAAAGGCTCGTTCAAGGCTTTCCCACCAGGCATCCATCCCGGCCCCCAATTCCCAGGCGCGGCGAACCACGGCGGCAAGTCGTCGGTCACCTCGACCCACAAAGTCTTCCATGGCTGAGATCCGCACATCAGTGAAGTTGACCTTCACCCCGCGTATGGAGCAAAAGACTTCTTTGAGCATGGCTTGCTTGCGCTCGAACTCGCTGGTGGAAACAGAATGCCACTGAAATGGGGTATGGGGCTTGGGGGTAAAATTAGAGACCGTAATGTTGAAGTTAAGAGACCGCCGACCCTTGATGCGACATTCGCGGCGTAGCCATTGGACGGTTTCGGCAATGCCGAGGACATCGACATCTGTTTCACCTGGCAAACCAATCATGAAATAGAGCTTTACCTTGTCCCAGCCCTGCTCATAGGCAGTTTTTACCCCCCGCAGCAGTTCTTCATTGGTTAGACCTTTATTGATGATGTCCCGCATACGTTGGGTCCCCGCCTCTGGTGCAAACGTGAGGCCAGTTTTACGGGTACCACCGATAATGTGGGCAATGTTTTCATCAAAGCGGTCGACACGCTGACTGGGTAGCGATAGGGACACATTGTCGTATTTCAGCCGATTTTTGACTTCAACGCCTACTGCAGGAAGGGCTAGGTAGTCTGCGACGCTCAGAGACAGCATCGAAAATTCGTTGTACCCCGTTGCGAGC
>CALBPH010000673.1 GCA_937899365.1 uncultured Leptolyngbya sp. | reverse complement strand
TAAAACAAAAGAAAAGAAAATAACCGCCACCGGTCGCTTTGACGTCAGCGTATTTATCGTAGTTGCCAACACACTCGACGGATCAACAACAATATCCCAGCTATTTAGCCGAATAAAACGACCCAGATAAACACCAAAGGCACATAGCGCATGAATGCCAATCTCAGCTGGCCCAGCTAACGCTTGTAATCCCTTTTGTTGTAAATAAAAATTTAAATTTAAGAGGGCAATCACATAGGCTTCAAACCCGACAATAATGGCTGCCATATGCATGGGAATAAAAATAAAAGCAACCACCCAAATCTTGATGCTGCCAGCACTGGTGCCACGAATGAGGTGCAGAATATCCGTCAAAACATAGGGAGCATTCGGCAAAAAGGCAATAAATGTCACCAGACCGATCCACCACAGCCAAGGCTTCCTGGTGTGGGCCCGTTTAAATAACCAAATGCTAATACCCAAAGCAATCACCATCACCCCCGCTAACCAAAGCAATTGCAGTAAGGTGCTCGGCTCCCTCGTCTGGATGCCACGGAGCACACTCAGGGCAAATCGCCTCAGCCTGGGCAGTCTGGACTCTAGTCCAGCAATACCAATTAGGGCTGTGCCAAAACAGGCTAGTGCAAACCAAAAAGGAGGCAGTGCTTTCCGGCGAAATAGCTTAAAGCTAAGCAGCATAGGAATAAAGGCCAGAAATAAGTTCCACCAAATCCAGCCGCTATAGAAGTTATTGATGCCCTCGTAAATATCAACGATGATCCATCCCATATATCAACCCCAGATCGAACATTACAGTTCTACTCACTTCCAGGGGTTAATTCCAGCATGAATTGCTTATAGCTTTTGGAGTTAGGTCAAATACACTCCCATGAAAAGGCTATGCATCATTTTCTTCACAGGCTCCAATGTTTACCCAGCTGGGCGAACCATCCTGCCAAATCTCTTTTTTCCAAATCGGGGCATTGTGCTTGAGCGTATCAATGGCATATTTACAGGCTGCAAATGCTTCAGAACGATGAGGGCAGCCCACCGCTACCAGCACACTAATCTCTCCTACGGTGAGTTTGCCAGTCCGATGATGAATAACAACGTGAGTAATATCTGCCCACTGCTGCCGAATCTCGGCAGAAATTTGTTTAAACACCGCTGCTGCCATGGGTTCATAGGCCTGATACTCTAGGGCAACAACCGCTTTTCCCTCTGTGTTGTTGCGTACCATGCCACTCATGACAACAATGGCACCATTGGCCTCATCATCGGCTAAACGATATACCTCATCTAGGGAGAGCGGTGCAAACGTAATGGCAAAACTATCAGTATCATTCGTCTGGGTCTGAACATCGAGATTGAACGGGAGGCCAATGGTCATAGGTGGATGTGCCGACAGATGCGGAGAAGGGGCATTAGCCGTTGTTGATTTAAAGGGTGAGCGATCTGTTAGACCTGCCCAATGACAGAATCTTGCAGATGAAACTATCGTTCGAATCAGCAACGCTGAGCTTATCGCGTTGGCCACATTGGTTAGGACAATTCGTAGTCCCTGGAAGCACTAATCTACAAGCCAATGTGACGCACCAACGTTCTGATGCATCAGGACGTTGGCTATGTGTATTGTAGACAGTCCCCCAGGAGTTGCAAAACATCACGATATTGATGAATAAATCAACTCCGAGGGAAAATTAACTGCAAAACGCGCTAGATTTTTGGTCGTTGCTGATTTAAGGGATGAATCGATCTAGTTTAGATGTGCCGTATGCCGATACCGTTCAGATGAAATCATGGTTCGGCTCAGCAACGCTGATTTTTGTGAGCTGCAGGGCGTCTTAACCATTAGGGATAACGATTGCAACTATTATGAGTTCTGGAATTTTTGCTGTAGCTAACGTTGGGAAATATCGTTTGTATGTGGGGGAGTCCCATCAGCTCAAAGCGCGCTGGGCCAAAATGATGACCATGTTTGTCCAGGGTACGTTTCCATCACAAAAAATCCAGCAGGCTTGGCAAGAATCCAGTAAAGAACGTAAGTTTACCTTTCACACCGCCAAGGAAATCTCTGAGGATACAAAACTGTATGGCTATCGTCAGTTTTTGAAAGATACGGCGTCTTAACCTATTTCACGCCGCCAATTAGGTAGAGTAGCGCCATGCGAGTAGCGACGCCACTGGTCACCTGCATGGGGACCAGACTTAGCTCCGGATCGTCCATCAGGTCTGAGGTGAGTTCCACACCGCGATTAGTGGGGCCGGGATGCATGATTTTGACCGTGGGCTTACATAGCTGTAGCCGCTCTCGAGTGATGCCAAACTGCTGATGGTACTCCCGTAGGCTGGGGAGCAGATGTTGGCTCATGCGTTCATGCTGTAGCCGCAGTGCCATGACGAAGTCGGCATTTTCTAAGGCGGGCTCTAGCTGCCAGTGAAGATAGAGTTTGCGTTCAGTTGGGGCAGTGGCCTCGTTGTCTTGTCTGATGGGTTGTTTAAAGGCTTCTAGGAAGTGCTTGGGTAGCAATGTCGGTGGAGCGACAAGATGAACCTCCGCTCCACAGGTGGTCAGACTCCAAATATTTGAGCGTGCAACCCGCGAGTGCAGAATATCGCCCACAATGACTACTTTTTTGCCCTGGAGCTGATCGATGTGGGGATTGGCGGGATTGAAATTATGACAGATGGTGAATAAATCGAGCAGGGCCTGGGAGGGGTGGGCGTGCTGACCGTCGCCAGCGTTGAGAACACCCACACCTGAATTAATGCGATCCATTTCCTGGGCAATGATGGTGGGAACCCCTGCCTGTTGATGGCGAATAACCATGAGGTTTGTCCCCATGGCCAGGTAAGTCTTGGCCGTATCTAGAATGGTTTCTCCTTTTTTGAGGGATGAGCTACCGGGAGAAAAATTGAGGATGTCGGCTGATAAACGCTTAGCCGCTAACTCAAAACTGCTGCGGGTGCGGGTGGAGGGCTCAAAGAACAGATTGGTAATTACTTGCCCCTGTAGTGCAGGTACCTTTTTGGTCCGACGGGAGAGGACTTCACGAAAACTAGCCGCTGTTTGCAGAATAGTTTGATAATCGTTGGGGGTGAAGTCTTCGAGGGAAATAATGTGTCGACGATTCCAGGTGTTATCGGCCATGGATAGACCAAAGTTAGATAAGGGGCTGAGGTTTAGATGTTAAGCAACGTGTCCCACTTCGTGACGCTAGGCGTTAGCAAAGTGTCACACTTTAGCGACAGAGTGTAGCTTCAGTTTGTAGGATATGAGCACAAACTCTACTTAGTATTTCATCCGATGGTTCGGTTCCCAAACGTATTCTTAGGTTTATTGGTAGCTGTGGGTTTGACCCTTGCCGGGTGCAATGGGACAGCGCCTACCGATGTGGCTGAACCACCCTCAACACCGGTGGAAGAGCCCGCTGCGGGAACCGAAAAAAAGGGGGATACGACAGCTGATGGGGCGGATGAGTCGGCGGATGCGGACAAGCCACCGGTAACGTCACAGCCCAATGCGGCTGATACGGGAGGGGATACGGAGATGGTGGCTGTTTCGATCTATGTAATGGATGACAGCTGTAGTAATTTCAACCCTGAATCGGTAAAGGTTCCTGCCAATCAGGCTATGACTGAAGCTGTGGGTGAGGTGCTTGACCGCCATAGCTTTGAGGCGTTTAAACTATCTGGTTATCGGGTGAATGTTGAGGATAGTAAAGCCATTGTGGATTTACGCCTGTCGGAGGACTCTGAGCGTCAGTTTTTGTCCTTATCTAGCTGCGAGCAGCAGGGGTTATTTGGTGGGTTAGAAGAGACCTTAATCAAAAATCCGACCTGGAAAGTCAACCAGGTGGAGTTTACCAATCGTGGTCAAGAAATCGTTCTGTAGGGGGATGACCGAGGGGAGCGGCCAACCCTATGGTTTTCAGTCACCTACTGTTTAGAAACACTGAGATGATCCTTTAAGTACCAGCGCCAGGGTTTCTCGGCAGCTTTGGAAATACCGATGCGTGTGGTTTGAATTAGGGCCTGCTGACCCTGGTCGAGCTGATTTTGAAACTGAGCGGTACGATGTTCGAGCCATAGTTGATGGGTTGGGATCAATGGCAGCGCATTGTGGTTGCGGTCGATATCTAAGGTGCGGCAGAGTTTGCCGGGACCGGCGGCTACCCGTTTGCCCTGCTTGGTGTATTTGGGGTCTAACCCCTTAGGGAGTTGGGATAGCTCAATGGCTCTGATGAGAACGGCACTGCCGGTATTGGCTGGCTGGGTAACAACGTTGAAGCAGTGGTACATGCCGTAAATAAAGTAGACATAGCTGTGACCCGGTGGTCCAAACATGGCGGCATTGCTGGCGGTCTTGCCGCGATAGGCATGGCAGGCGGGATCGTTAGTACAGTAGGCTTCGGTTTCGATGATGCTCCCCCTGATGGTTTCGTTGTGGAGCTGGCGGGCAAGCGTACAGCCAATCAGGTCGGGGGCGACCTGTAGCGGGTTGCGATCGCACCACTCAGCACTAATAATCACACCAGTCATTCAGTTTCTAAAAACGAACCAACAATGTTGCAGTAAATAACAGTTATGTAACAGTCCTGGAGTCTATGATTGCATTTCTCAACGAACTTGCTACGATTCAGAAACGGCTTGGGCAAAATGACCAATCGCCAAACCATCCAGAGATTTAACTTAAGGAATAACCATCCGTGGATATAAAGACAATTTTGCCAGTCCTAGCTGTTTTATTCTCCGTTGCGTGTGTGTTCTTTGGCACGCAAAATGGCTTCTATGACTCTGACGATTACCATGGCAACGGCTCCGCTCATTAGACTACTGTTCGTTTAGTGGAGCGCGCCTGCTGACCTTAGGGTGGTCGATGTTGTTTAATGGGGCGCGCCTGCTGACCTAATGGGGGCCGATGTTGTTTCACCAACGATAGGATCAACCATTGCCGATGGAGAGTCCGTCGGCTGTAATCCCTATGGAGTTGGCCATGGGCAAGAGGGTGTCAGTTTAGGTCTGGCCATTGGTCCCCATCGAATTTTGCTCGATTGCGGCATAGAGGATTTAGCTGCCCTAGGGAGTGATCCCCCACCCGATGCTGTGTTTTATAGCCACGCCCATTTTGACCATGGGCGTGGCTTAAGTTTGCTGTTGCAGCGGTGGCCCCAGGTGCCAATTTATGCCACAGCAGCTACTGTCGCGCTGTTGGCAGATCGAGCCCTAGCGCAATCTATCCGCACCCTGCCCTGGCGTGTCCCGGTAGAGGTGGCGGACAACCTCACCATGGAGCTGTGGCCAGCGGGACATCTGCCGGGGGCGGCCTGTGCGCTACTACCCTACATTCTCGGCGCCAAACGTTATCGACTGTTTTACACGGGGGATTGTTGTCTATCTAGCACTCGTCTGGTAGATGGTCTGCCCTTAGCGGCCCTGCGGGGGCTGAATCCGGATGTGCTGATTGTTGAGGGGAGCTTGGGGACGGCGCGATACCCTAACCGGCGACAGCAGGAAAATCAGCTGGTTAAGCGGTTGCGATCGCACCTAGAGCAGTCTCGCTGTGTTGTGTTTCCCGCCCCGCTCATGGGGCTAGGACAGGAGCTGCTAATGCTCTGGCGCAGTCATTATCACTTCACCGGTCAGCCATTGACCATTTGGGTTGATCCCGCCCTTGCCCACAGCTGTGATGCCTACCTAGAGCTGCTGGCCCAGATGCCCGCCGCCTTTTCTCGCAATGTGCAGAACTTTGCGCAGCACCAGTCTATTTTTTGGGACGAGCGGATTAATCCCACCATCAAGCGTTTACCCAGACTCTCTGACGACCGGCAGCAAGCGGACACATTCGAAGCCCCTGCCGTGCTGCTGGTCCATCCGGCCACCCCGGTTGCCCTATATTGCGAGCGCTATCGCGGGGCCTGGAGTGCCTTTTTACCAGAGCAGGCCAATCTTCGAGCCTGGCAGACCCAGCTCGACACCTACGGTCCTACCTACGACTGGTTTGACAGCTTTAAAAATGCCACCTCCTCGGGCACCGTACAGCTAGAAACCTATCAGCTCTACAGCCACTGCGATGGGGATGGTACCACTCAGCTGATCCATAACCTGCGCCCCCGTCATGTGGTGCTGGTCCATGGGCGGTTAGATTACCTCAGTGCCCTGGCTAACTTAGACTCGCTCCAGAGCCGCTACCAGGTACATATTCCCCTGCCGGGTAATCCCCTCTGCCTGCGGTTAGATACGGAGTTTGCCTCACCGCCTCCGCCCCGTGAAGCCACCTTTGAAGGCACCGTTAGCGAATCGATTGACCAGGTGTCCCTAAAGCTGCCGCCGACCATTGCTACTGATGTCCGCTGGCAGAAATTTGCTGAAACCGGCATTATCGAAGCCCAATGGCAGGGGGAAAACTTAGTTCTCCGGGGTGTCGATCCGTCTGAGTTGGGGAATATTACCAATCGTTTGGCTCCCGATCGGGCAGTCTGTGACAACTGCCAGTTTTATCAGCAGCGCAGTTGCCAGCAACCCCGTTCCCCCCTGTTTGGTCGGCTAGTTGCTCCCGATGGCCACTGTCCAGAATTTATGGCGCGGTAGGGTCGTTCCACGGAATGACCCTAAGGGATTGTTTTATTCGTGTTTATTCGTGGATTTGCTCAGATGTGGGGCAGTCATCAGAAATGACCAGTTCCGTATCCCCTTTGGGCACGGTCGCGAGTTTTTGCTGAATCGAGCCAATACTTTCTAAGCGAACCATTTCTTCCCACGCACAGCACTCATCGTCCTCTTCGGTTTCATAGCGTAGGGTGACCAGATCGCCTTCGATGTTTAAAATCTGAGCCCGCTCAATCCAGCGATGCTGATCTCTCAAAAATACCCACACCTCGCGACCGTCGCAGGAGAGTTGGTATATCTTGCGATGTAGCATAGAAGTCTACCCGTCATCTAAGTGACTGCTGTGGCACTGCCGCTATCAGTCGGTGCTGCCGCCACAACTTAAGTAACAGCTTAAGGGAGGGTAATGGACTTTGACCACCCAGAAATGGATTCGCTCATAGCTGAGGACGTTAAACCATGAAGCTGCAACTGTCTACGTGGCCTGAAGTCGAGGCCTATTTGTTGCGATCGCAGGGCATTATTTTCCCCATTGGCTCCACCGAGCAGCATGGCCCCACCGGGCTCATTGGCACCGATGCCATCTGTGCAGAAACCATTGCGGTGGGCGTTGGTGAGCAAACCGGAGCCCTGGTTGGCCCTACGATCAACGTTGGCATGGCCCTGCACCACACTGCTTTCCCCGGCAGCATCAGTTTGCGTCCCAGCACCCTCATTGCCCTGATTCAGGACTACCTTAAGCCCCTGGTCCGGGCTGGGTTTACCCGCTTTTATTTTATTAATGGCCGCGGGGGCAATATGGCCGCCCTCAAGGCCGCTTTTTCTGCAACCTACGCTGCCCTGGCGGATCTCAATATTCCTGGGGCCGACCAGGTACGCTGCCAGCTGGCGAACTGGTTTATGTGTCGCTCTGTGTATACCCTGGCCAAAGAACTCTACGGCGATCAAGAAGGCTCCCATGCCCCCCCCAGCGAAGTGGCCCTGACCCAATATGCCTCTCCCGACGCCATAAAATCAGCCCCGTTGGATCCCCAAGTAGCTCCCTCTGGCCATCGCATCTATGGTGCCAAAGACTTTCGCCGATTTTATACCGACGGACGGATGGGGTCTAATCCAGATTTAGCCACCCCAGAACACGGTCAGCAATTTTACGAAGCCGCCGTCAAAGAAATGAGCAACGACTATCTAAAATTTTTAGGGGATTAATTTCCTTACGTAGGGGCATTGCATGCAATGCCCCTACACGATGACCGAAACCCATTAACCACCCAAAATTTTAGGCACCTTAAAGAAGTCGTCCTCACGGTCCGGGGCAATGTCCAAAATAGACTCCCGAGCTTCAAAGGGCTCCAGGTCATCTTGCCGGGTAATATTACTCAGCTCAATGGCGCGAGTGGTGGGTTCAATATTGTCCGTGTTGAGCTCATCTAGCTGCTGCACGTAGTCCAAAATGCTGCTGAGCTGCTCAGTAAACTGCTGCTCCTCGGCTTCGGTCAGCTCTAGACGGGCCAAAAGCGCTACTTTGCGCACCTGTTCTAAGTCAATCATGGGCAATTGTAGAAAACGTTAGGGCGGGCACTACCCACCGTGCAAACTATGACGAGGTAATGGTCTAAAAGCGATCTAAAAGAATATATCCGCTGGCATACGGCCCGTATTCTTTAACCAGTTTTGCGCCTCAATGTAATTGTTCGGAGCCATTCTCAGGGCCTCAAGCCAGTAGGTCGCGGCCTGATCATAAAGCCCCTCGGCGGTTTTCGTATCCCCCGCATTCTCGGCTTGCTCACCTCGATAGTGGTGGATTACCGCCGTGTTATTTAGCGCCTGGGGCATACGGGGGTTAAGCTCAATGGCCGCCGCATACTTATCCAGTGCCGCATTGTGATCGCCATTACTGGCGTGAATCAGCCCCATATTGTACAAAATGAAGCTTTTATCGTAAGAATCCTCTTCTAGCTCTAGGGCCGCTTCATAGTTTTCTAGGGCTTCGGCATACTCACCATCGGCTTGGGCAGACATGCCGTCACGGTAATAGGCAAAGGCTTCTTTGGCCTGCTTTTTTGTCGGCAGCATCTTTAGGATCATATCGGCCATGACCGTAAAAGATTTATCGATGAAATTATCGTTGCGCTGGGTTCTAGGCATGGCAAGACTAATACGGTAAGAGTGCCAAAGCTATATTCTAATGTAACCCTGCCCTCAGCTTACCGGGTTAGTTTGGGTCTGTAATAATTTATAGCTTCCAGAATATTTATGGTGTCCAGCTGGTGTGCAGCTGTACCCAGCCCGCGTCTGTACCTAGCTCCGCTGTAGGTTCTGGGTGTTGCTGTGGTCTAACGATGATGTTGCCTAAAAGATGCGGCCCCATGGACACCTAAGCGCTTGGTTCATCTTCTAAATCAGCAATGGCCTGGTCTGGGCTACTGGCTATACAAGCGTCTAAAAAAGCAACCAGGTCAATCAGGGTATGAATGCGGGTTTCGTCAAAGCAGTTGCCAATATCTATGCCAAAGTGGGCGACGACCTCATCACAAAAGCGGGTGGACCAGTCAAACCAGCACACCAGGGGAAACTGTAGATCGTCCACAAGGCGATCGTGGGGTCTAACGCGGTTGAATTCGATGCCAGAATAGCTTTCTAGACAGCGATAGACGAATAGCAGCGTATCGCGTTGAGACGATGGGATTTCCCGTTGAAATTCCTCGCACCAAGCCTCGGCTGAGAGGGGCCGACGATGCTGAGACAGTAACTGGTTGACCTGATGTCGGACGGACAGATCAGGGCTCATATCCTGAAATGTCTCTATGCTACGGATGTAGTTGTAAGCCCTTAGCCACTGTCGACACATTGATATATGCCTACCCCGCAACCCACAAACAATGTGTATATGTCAGTGCTCTCAGCGTCATAATGCATGCAAAGGTTTAGGGTTATTGCCATGGTAGCCCGCCAACCAGCTGTCAAGGGATGGTCGGTGCCCTTGGTCTCGTAGCATTCACTATTTGGTGATGTGTCTATTATTCCCTGACCCCCTGGCATAACCACGGTGTTCCCCACGGGACAGGCCGATCACAATGCCAGACTGACCACGGGTAATCGCTGCTCTAGATAGGTCTGTAATTTTTGAGCGTTCATGGGCTTGCCAATCAGATAGCCTTGGGCAAAATCGCACTGGTAGGTTTCCAACAGGGATTGCTCATCGACGGTTTCCACGCCTTCTGCGATGATGCACAGACCCAAGTCGTGGCCCATTTGAATGGCGGATTTAAGAATGACTTGATTTTTGGGGTCGGTGGTGACGCCTCGGACAAAACAGTTATCAATCTTGAGGGTATCGATGGGTAACTTTTGTAAATAACTCAGGGATGAATATCCGGTACCAAAGTCGTCTACGGCTAGCTGAATTCCTAATTCCTTCAGTTCATTTAAGGTGCGTACGGCCGCATCTGCATCTTGAATCAGGGCGGTTTCAGTGATTTCTAGTTCCAATAGATGGGGGGAGAGACCGGTATCTTTCAGAATATGAGCCACCTGCTGACTGAGGCTACCCTGATTAAACTGCACGCTAGATAGATTTACTGACATGTGGTGCAGACCCAGATTCATCGTTTGCCATTGGCGAGCCTGTCGACAGGCGGTTTCAAGCACCCACTTGCCGATGGAGATGATTAGCCCTGTTTCTTCTGCTAAGGGGATAAACAGGCCGGGGGAAATGGTGCCGGCTTGGGGATGGTGCCAGCGGATTAGGGCTTCAACCCCCTCAATGTGACCGGTGCGGAGATTGAGCTGAGGCTGATAATGAACTTCGAACTCTTCGCGTTCTAGGGCATAGCGCAGCCAGGTCTCCAGTCGAATTTGATATTCGGTGGCAACGGTCATATTCGGTTGGTAAAACTGGCAGTAGCTACTTTTTTGGCGTTTGGCGTACTCCAGGGCGGCGTCGGCCTGGCGCATCAGAACCGGGAGTTCTTGGCTGTTGTCTGGGTACATGGCTACGCCCACGCTGGCGGTGAGAAATACTTCATGGCCAGGAAGTGAGAAGGGGCGGCTCAGGGCATCCATTACCTCTGTTGCTAGCTTTCTGACTGTTGTCAGTTGTTCTACGTGGCCTAGGGCAATGGCAAACTGATTACCGGTGAGACGAGCGAGGGTAATATCTGTTGGTAAACAGGCGCGTAGGCGATGGCTAGCTGATTGTAGAAGACTGTCGCCTGCGGGATAACCTAAAATATTGTTGATTTGTCTGAGACGGTCCAAGCTTAAGGAGAGTAGGGCCACGGGGTGGCTAGATGTTTCGATCAGTTGGGTAAACCGTTGTTCAAATAGCAGGTGGTTGGGCAGTTTGGTGAGACTGTCGTAATAGGACAGTCGATTGAGGTGTTCGGCTGCCAGGCGCAAATGGCTGAGATAGTGGTTAGTAACGGCCTCTTGTTGTTTGATGCGGGTTGCGATCGCAGCGAGTAACACCTCATCGGAATAGGTGCGCAACAGACAGTCATCTGCCCCCAGCTGCATGGTCTGCCGTAGATGTCTGTGTTCATACAGCGAGCTGAGCAATATAAACGGAGTAACCACTAGCTGATGGTCTTTGCGGATCTGTTTCAATATGTGGTGGCCATCACAGTCCCCCAGATCCCAATCACAAATAATTAGGTTTGGATTTTGGGCTCGGGCCAGTTCCAACCCAGCTATACCTGTTTGTGCTAGTTCGACGGTATAGCCCGCAGCTTCAATCATGGGTACGGTTGTTGTCGGTCGTACTTTTGATGACCCAATGAGTAAAATCTTGTGCATAGATGCTACGTTTCGAACCCAGTTAAAATCAGAGCAACGGTTAGCCCATGGAGTCACGTGTGGCTCGTTCTGAGATGTTTGGCGTCTTGCATTCCGGCAACGAGACCAACGCTGTGAGCGTCATCAGGCTGAGGAAACGACAGTTGGTCTAGAATGCCCGAGACAGTCTGGAGACCGACAATAGACACTAATTACTGGCATGGGCAGCCACCGCAGCCAATGCCCTGATGCAGGGGGATAGCGCGTTAGGTTAGCTGTCGGATTGGCTGTCGGCTCTCCAGGTTTGCAGCGATATGGCCTGGCACATACGGTTCACGCCATATGGGTAGCCCTTGACGGTTTTTTTAGTGCCAGCTCACTGCCGGTCACTGCCAGCTCAAATCAAAGGGCAAACTGCTTTAAGGTTGAGGCAAAGGGGGGATAGGACACGGCGGCCGCTTCGGCCCGCCGAATCGTGGTGGCCCCCTTTGCTCGCAGTGCGGCCACGGCCAGGCTCATGGCAATGCGATGGTCGGTAAAGCTATCAACATCGGCCCCTTTTAGGGTGGCCCCACCTTGAATTTCTAGGCCATCGGGCAGTTCGCTGACTGAGGCCCCAAGACGATTGAGCTGACTGGCGGTCACCGCAATGCGATCGCTTTCTTTGACCCGTAGCTCTGCCGCATCCTCAATGCGGGTGGTGCCGTCTGCAAACAGGGCCGCAACGGCTAAAATCGGCACTTCATCGATTAATCGAGGGATTAAGCTGCCGCCGATGGTGCAGGCCTTGAGCTGGCTGGTGCGTACCCGGATATCGGCCACGGGCTCTCCGGTGACATCGCGTTTGTTCTCTAGGGTAATGTCGGC
This sequence comes from uncultured Leptolyngbya sp., assembly GCA_937899365.1. Classification (GTDB taxonomy): domain Bacteria; phylum Cyanobacteriota; class Cyanobacteriia; order Phormidesmidales; family Phormidesmidaceae; genus Leptothoe. The sequence continues at coordinate 7,007 of CALBPH010000673.1, read as the reverse complement.
GTCCATCTGCTGTAGTGCTTCCAAAATCCCGATGCGTGTGGGGTTAACACCGACATTTTCAATCACTAAATCTGATCCTGGGACGATGGCGGCGGCCACCATCCAATAGGCGGCAGAGCTAATGTCGCCAGGCACAATGACGGTTTGGCCCTGAAGCTGGCTGGGGCCATGGAGCGTTACGCGACGGGCCTCTCGATCAACGGTGAGGTTGGCACCAAAGGCGCTGAGCATGCGCTCACTGTGGTCCCGCGACAGACTGGGCTCGGTGACCGTGGTATCGCCATCGACCGACAGACCGGCCAGTAAAATACAAGACTTTACCTGGGCCGAGGCAATGGGGGACTGATAGTGGGTGGGTGAAAGTGCCTGGCCTTGGATGGCCAGGGGCGCTAGCTGATTATTATTGCGACCCCAGATTTTGGCTCCCATGGATGTCAGGGGCGTGATGACCCGGGCCATGGGTCGCGATCTCAACGAACCATCGCCCGTCGCCGTAAAGAACCGATCTGGCTGTGATGCCAATAACCCCAGCATCAGCCGCAGCGTGGTGCCCGAATTGCCCGCATCTAAAACGGTGGTGGGTTCCTGGAGCTGACCCACCCCTAGACCTTTGACCGTAACCCATTCCGCTTCTAGGTCAGAGATCGTCGCTCCCATCGCCTGAAAACAGGCGGCGGTGCTGCGGGGATCTTCTCCCAGCAGCAGGCCTTTGATGCGGGTTTCACCCTTAGCTAGTGCCCCTAACATCAAGGACCGATGGGAAATCGATTTATCACCGGGTATCTGCAAACGCCCCGTGAGCCCCCTACCGCTGGCGGTAATGGTCCAAGCCTGATGGGCGGCAGCGTCGGTTTCTATCAGCAAAGCGGCAGGGGAGGTAGCCATATGATGGGGAGCAGTAAATAGGATCAGCAAGCAGCGCTTCTGATTCTATCGTGACCCCGTCGGCCTTATTCAGCGGCGGGGGCTTCCTCACCCTCTGCGGGGGCTGCTTCGCCCTCTGCCGGTACTTCAGCGCCGCAGTAGGTGTTGATATCGCTTACCAGGGTAGCCTCATTTTGAGACAGGGTTTGCAGGTTTGTAAACGCGGTATTCGCCTTACCCTGAAACTCTTCTAAGACATTGCTCAAATCAGTCTCTGATTCTGCATTGGCGACGAGCTGCATGGCTTCCCCCGCCACATTTAATTCCTCAGCTGAGCCGGCAATAATGTCAGCATAGCCATTTCTATAGTTAGAGAGCTCCTCATCGGCCAGTTCGAGATCGTTCAAACTAGTAACCATGCCATCGATGCTAACGACCACCTTTTCTACGGCGTCAATATATTGACTCGCTGCCGTTTGGATATCCCCTAAACTTTCAGCGCCCTGGGCCTGCTGGGTAAAGCTATCAATTTCGGTTTCAAACTCATCTTTGAATACTTGGGCCTGATTGATCACATCAGCAAACGCGTTGCACTGAGTCACCGTTGAAGGACCGCAGCTAGTTAGCATTAGGGCTGCTAACCCCACCGGCAAAATTGAGCGTGAAAGGCGCATTAGTTGGTTTCCGTATAGTCGAAGGCATTAACCAATGGTCAAATGTTAATGCGGAACAGTAATCTCTTTTACAATTTACCCAGCCTGATAGTAAATACGTTCAAGCCCAGGCGTTACCTGTCAGGAATCACTCAGAATCTTTCGGGTGGCCTGATTTTACGGACAAGGTAACCCCGACGCAATAGATTAAACTTGATAAATCTTTAACTGGCTTGGTTGTGCCTTCATGAGTGTCAGCATCGCGCAATATCGTCAGTCAATCCCAGCGCTCCAAAATAAGACCTACTTTAACTATGGTGGTCAGGGTCCCATGGGGATTAACGCCCTGGGATCAATTCAGGCGGCCCATCAAACCATTCAGTCCCTCGGACCGTTTGGCAGTGCTGTCAATCAATGGATGCAGGCTGAAGGGGAGAAAACACGGCGGGTTTTAGCAGACGATTTAGGGGTTGCCCCCCAAACCATTGTGCTGACAGAGGATGTGACGGTTGGGTGCAACATTGCCCTGTGGGGCATGCCCTGGAACAGCGGCGATCATATTCTTTTGTCGGACTGTGAGCATCCGGGGATCTTTGCCACGGTGTATGAGCTGCAACGGCGCTATGGCTTAGAGGTGAGTGTCTTTCCCCACCTGAGCCAGCTCAACTCCGCCAATCCGGTGGCCACTATTCAAGCCCATCTGCGCCCCACCACCCGTCTGGTGGTGGCAAGTCATATTCTGTGGAATACGGGGCAGCTGATGCCGCTGACTGAGATTTGCCAGCTTTGTCACGATCGCCCCCGTCCGGTGCGGGTGCTGTCGGATGCGGCCCAATCGGTGGGGATGCTGCCCCTGAGACTGGCGGAGACAGGGGTGGACTTTTATGCGTTTACGGGGCACAAGTGGTGTTGCGGTCCGGCGGGGCTGGGGGGGCTGTATGTGAGTCCTGAGGCCATGGTAGACCTGGCACCGACGTTTATTGGCTGGCGCGGCATCACCATGGGTAAACAGGGACAGCCTACGGGCTGGCAGCCCGATGCGCGACGCTATGAGGTGGCTACATCTAATGTGGCGTTGTGTAGTGGATTGAGGGTTGCGATCGCAACCCATAATGACTGGGGCACCACCGAAGAGCGCTACTTCCGCATTTGTCAGCTCAGCAGCTACCTTTGGGGCAAGCTCAATAGCCTACGCTCTGTTCACTGCCTGCTAAAGTCTCCTCCAGAGTCTGGACTAGTCTCATTTCAAATTTTTCAAGGGGGCGATCATTCCCCTAAACTCCACCAAACATTAGTCACCTATCTAGAATCACAACAGTTTTATCTACGAACGCTGTTGTCTCCTAGCTGCGTCAGAGCCTGTATCCATTACTTCTCAACAGAGTCAGAAATTGACCACCTTATAGATGCGATAGAACGATTCCTGCAAAGCCATATCACTGACTAGTTAACCCCAGGAGACAAGTAACGTAGGGAAAATGTAACGAGACCTAACGTTGCATCGGGCGATACGAAGCTGCTATAGCCAGTGAGACGCCCATGACGACACGATTAGACGCTATGGCAGCCAACTTAATTTTGATTTTTGCTGCATTTTTATCCACTATCACTAGCCTTGTGCTAGCGTTTGGTAAGATTTATTTTCGGCTGTGCAATCTTTTCTAGAAACGGTTCTCCGAATATAACTCTGTGTCCTTTGAATTTTGAATTTTGGAGAATCTCATATGTCAATTTACGTTGGCAATCTGTCTTACGACGCTACGAAAGAGGATGTGACTGAAGTTTTTGCCGAATATGGCACCGTTAAAAGTACTCATTTACCTACTGATAGGGAAACCGGTCGACCCCGTGGGTTTGCGTTTGTAGAAATGGAAACTGAAGCAGAAGAAACCGCTGCTATTGAAGCGCTTGATGGCGCTGAGTGGATGGGGCGCGCCCTCAAGGTTAACAAGGCCAAGCCCCGTGAGCCCAGAGGTTCTGGCGGTGGCAACTGGGGCAATAAAGGTGGCGGTGGCGGTCGCTACTAAGGTTGCGGCTACCTGGGTTACGGCTACCTGCTAATCCCTTAATACCCCTGCTTGCTGTAGGGTTTTGAATTTAAGCCATGGGAGCTTGCCCCCATGGCTTTGTGCTGCGTATAGGTATGGTTGAGCCATCCGTGGGGGCTGTGTGATCTTGCCCTGTGGCGTGTGATGAATATCACAGGCGCGGATCTGTATTTTTCCCGAGGTGTCCTGGAGTTCGTTTGGTGTTCTGTTCCATTCCTTTTACTTACCCATTACTCAAAGGAGCTGTCATACATGTCTGCAGTCAACGGTGTCATGATGCAGTATTTCCACTGGTATGTGCCCAATGACGGTAACCTGTGGAACCAAGTCCATACCCTTTCTAACGAATTAGCAGAGGCCGGTTTTACCGCGCTTTGGCTACCCCCAGCCTATAAGGGCATGGGCGGTGGCTATGACGTGGGCTATGCGGTCTACGATATGTATGACCTGGGTGAATTTGACCAGTGTGGTTCTGTACGCACCAAATACGGTACGCGGGATCAGTATTTAGATGCGGTCAAAGCGCTTCAGGCCAACGGTATTCAAGTCTATGCCGATGGAGTGCTCAACCATCGCATGGGGGGCAACCACACCGAAACGGTGAAAGCCACCCCTTTCTGGCAAGACGATCGCCTAAATCCTAAAGGCTGGCAGCAAGATATTAGCGCCTACACCCATTTCACATTTCCTGGCCGTAGTTCGCCCAATGGCAGCAAAAAATATTCCGACTTTGAGTGGCACTGGTGGCACTTTGATGCCGTCGATTACGATGACTACAGCAAAGAAGGAAATACGGTGTATCTCTTTGAAGGTAAAGCATTTGATGACTATGTCGCCCTAGAAAAAGGGAACTTTGCCTCCCTGATGGGGGCCGATGTGGACTATCAAAGTGTCGATGTCCAAAAAGAAATCGAATCTTGGGGTAAGTGGTATCTAGACCAAACCGGTGTCGATGGTTTCCGGCTAGACGCGATCAAACACATCTCGTCTTGGTACTTTCCCCTTTGGATTGATGCCCTAGAACGCTATGCCCACAAAGATCTATTTATGGTGGGGGAGTACTGGTTTAACGATCTGGGTACGTTGCAGTGGTATGTAGACTCTGTCCAGGGGCGTATGTCTGTGTTTGATGTGCCCTTGCACTACAACTTCCACTACGCCAGCAAGGCCGGTGGTAACTACGACATGAGTAAGATTTTGGATGGCACCATGATGCAAACGCGCCCCACCCATGCGGTGACGTTTGTTGAAAACCATGATTCCCAACCTCTCCAGGCCCTAGAAGCACCTGTTGAATCTTGGTTTAAGCCCCTAGCCTATGCCCTGATCTTGCTGCGTTCAGAGGGCTATCCCTGCGTTTTCTATGCTGACTATTACGGGGCTCAGTATGAAGACTACGGCAAGGATGGCAATAAGTACCCCATTACGCTGCACTCCCATCGTTGGATACTGGACAAGCTTTTGTACGCCCGTAAGCACTTTGCCTATGGACCGCAGTACACCTACTTTGACCACTTCAACACCATTGGCTGGACTCGGCTGGGGGATGCCGAGCACCCCAAGGCGATGGCGGTGATTATGAGTGATGGCCCTGGGGGCACTAAGTGGATGGAAGTGGGTAAAGCCAACACCCAGTTTTATGACCTGACCGAACATGTGAAAACCCCCATCACCACCAATGAGTGGGGTTGGGCAGAATTTCGCTGTAATGGCGGCTCGGTTTCTGTTTGGGTAGAGGCTTAACGATGGGAGTCGGGCTCCGGTCTTAACGCATCGATAGAACTAAAAACCCACCGCTGCGAGACAGCAGCGGTGGGTTTTTTATGCAATTGCGAGATACTGTCCCATGGCATATCTCACCGATCGGTTCATCCTCTAAATCAGCAACGGCATAAAGTGAACAACGTTATCTGTCAGTGTGACAGTTTACCCATGGGTCCTTACACGTTTTGCACGTAATGGGTTACTTCTACAGTAATGATATTTGTATAGTTATGGTGGGCTGGGTGTCGTTGCAACCCTTCTCGGCAGTGCATTGGGGCTGACATGATAGCAATCGATTATCTAGAACTCATTGAGCAGGGGGTAGATGCTTGGAATCGTTGGCGTTTGGAGCATCCTGATGAACTCCCTGAGCTAGAATCTGCCTATCTATTTGAAAAGTCGCTTCCGGGTATTAATCTTAGCCACGCCAATCTCAGCCGAGCCTGTTTAATTGGTGCCAATTTAGAGGGTGCAGATCTGAGTGGGGCTAACCTCAATGGTGTCTATGCCAACAATGCAAAGTTGCAAGGGGCTAATTTGGCCGCGGCCGATTTGCAGGATGGCAATTTTATTGAGGCGGATCTGGCCCAGGCAAATTTATCTGATGCGACGGTTGGTAATGCTAATTTTACTAACGCTTGCTTGCAGGGAACGTGTTTGGAGGGCTGGTCACCTGGGTCGCTTCCTCAGCCCCAGCCCTTAGCGCCGACTCCCCCAGTACGTCCCGCTGCCCAGGTCCCGGCCCGGGGTTCAAGATCGTTGCCAATAGTGCCCAAAACCCTGGGGGCGCTCAGTGTCGTAACGGTTGCCCTTGGCACGACGCTCTATCTAATCATCCGCCCCAAAGCGCCAAAATTTGTCACCCCCGATGGCACCGTTACGATTCAGCTGGTATGTAATGAGCCAGACGTTGTCCCCCTGGTGACTGACGCCCCTAGTCACACCTACCAGAACGGCACCCGGTTTTATGGCAAATTTGAGGCTGGCCAACCGCTTGATGGGTGGGGCAGCATGCTCTATGCCAACGGCAACCGCTATGATGGCGAGTATCGTGATGGGACTCGCAACGGCTGTGGCACCTTTACCTTTAGCAACGGTCGCCGGTACGTTGGCGAATTTAGCAATGATCTATTTAGCGGTCGCGGCGTCTGGATGTTAGAAAATGGCGATCGCTATATTGGCGATTTTGAGTTCAACAAGTGCAACGGCGAGGGTGTGTTTATTTTCGTCGATGGCACCTCAAAATCAGGTATATGGCAGCAAGGACGCTTGGTTGATAGCGATTTAATGTGCGACAGTACCAGTGCTGATCTGTCAGAGCGCTATCCGATAGACTTACACGACTCTTGACAGTGCTTACTCAGGAGCTGTAGCTATGGCTATTCTTTTTAATCGGTTTCCCAAGATCCGCCTGTTGCTCGTCACCCTATCGGCGGTTGGCCTAACCCTAGGGGCTGCGCCCCTCGGCTATGCCCAGGATGTGCCCACCCCCACCCCCCCTGCTGATGGGGGTGATTTTGACGGCGCTCCCGACCCCACCCCTGGTCCTGAAGTGACGCCGGAACCGGAGCTATCGGAGCCGTTGCCCGATGACCCAGACTCTGATATCACTGACCCGGCTGACAACTTACCCCCAGAAGGGACTGGGCAAGAAGTGGTGGACCCATCAATTAGGGAT
>CALBPH010000672.1 GCA_937899365.1 uncultured Leptolyngbya sp. | reverse complement strand
ATCTAAACTGGGTGGGCGCCATGAGATGGGTATCTTTAGGGGGGCGCTGGTAGTTAATCGACCCTTGTCGTTTTGGTAACACAATCGGCTCGTAGGGGAGTTCCTCGTACGGAATTAGACTGAGCAAATGGTTGATGCAGTTAAGTCGGGCGCGTTTTTTGTTGTCAGCATCGACCACATGCCAGGGCGACTGGTTGGTATCGGTCATGGCAAACATATCGTCCTTAGCTTTAGAATATTCAACCCAGCGTGCCCGAGCTTCAAGATCCATCGGGCTTAGTTTCCATCGCTTGGTCGGGTCGTCAATCCGGTCTTGAAAACGTTTTTCCTGTTCTTTGTCACTGACGGAAAACCAGTATTTGACCAGAATAATACCCGAGCGTTGAATCATGTGTTCAAATTCAGGACAGGTGCGCATAAACTCGGTGTATTCGCTATGGCTGCAAAAGCCCATCACCCGCTCCACACCGGCTCGGTTGTACCAGCTGCGGTCAAAGAGAACAATCTCGCCAGCCGCTGGCAACTGATTGACATAGCGTTGAAAATACCACTGGGTTCTCTCTCGGTCAGTGGGTTTGCCCAGGGCCACAACGCGGCAGCCACGGGGGTTGAGACATTCAGAAATACGCTTGATCACACCGCCTTTACCTGCGGCATCTCGACCTTCAAAAACAACAACGACTTTGAGCCCTGCATGTTTAACCCATTCTTGCATTTTTACAAGCTCTAGCTGTAGGCGCTCTAGCTCGGCTTCATAGATAGCTTTGTTGAGCTTTTTTTTGTCTTTTTTATGTTTTATCCGTGCAGATTTCTCTTGGGTTGGTTCCTGCTTAGCAGACTTCTTTTTCATGGCTTTGGTGGGAATTGCCGCTAGGGTTGCAGCCCCTTGGTCGGTCGGCTGGATTTTGGCGGGTGTGGCTTTGGCCAGGGGTTTAGACGTTGAGGCAACATGCTTTAGGGCTTTTTTCCCAACTCGCATTTTTGTTGCCTTGTGTTTTGAAGCTTTATTTTTAGTAGATGCCTGTTTTGTCGATTTAGGCGCGTTGGGTTTTTCTTTTGAAGAGGCGGCAGTGATTTCCTCTAGGGTGTTATGCACTTTTGGCTTAGCCATAGAACGTCCCAAAATGTCTATCTGGCTGTCAGCATAGGTGCTAGGTCGTAAAACTATGGTTGCGCTTAGGCTACTCTAAATAATTGCGCCAAAAGAAAAATATAAATGTAACGTATAGCAACTGTCCTGATGCATTAGGACGGTTGCGCGTCGCATTGGCGTTGTCGCTTAATACTTTCAGGGACTATGGAATGCCTTAACCAATGTGACCAACGCCATAAGCGCTCCATAGAAAAGGAGCGATCGCAACGCAACCGCTCCTTTTCTATGGATTGAGGTTAGGTTAGGCGTTTGTATCCAAATAACGCACCGTGACAGCCGTTAGGGGCATTGCATGCAATGCCCCTAACGGCTCCGAGCCTTTATTTTTGTGCAGCCCTTTAGGCCAGGCTTGGCCAACCGCTGTTTAGAACGGAAAACGAATGCCGCCGGGCAGCACATCATTGACCTCATCAATAAGCCGGTCAGTCACCCGGTCGACCACCACATTGGCCACCGCATTGACCGCTGCATCGGCAAAACTGCTGTTGCCCGTCGCTGCCACATCAAAGACACAGCCATCCATCTGATCCTCAGGGACACCAGCGGCCTCACATTCTGCGATCGCAGCTTCTAGGTCAGTCTGACTAACGCCATTTAGGGTCAGATACTGCTCAGGAAAGCCGCGGTTAGTAAAGCTAGCCGTGGTTAGACCAACCGGGTAGTCAAACAGTGACTCAGCCTGGGTAATGCGCCAGCTATCGCCAAACTGCTTGTAAAGCTGCTCAAAGTAGGCGGTTTCTAGCTCGTATACGGGAATTGCAGCCGGTAGCGCTCGATTGAGGGTATTGGTCGCAATGCTGTAGGTGGAGCGAGCGAGTAATGCGGTGCCATCGCGACCCACCAGATCATCGTCATGGTTGCCTTTGTAGCTGCCTAGCAGACCCACCATTTGGTTTCTGCGATCGCGACTCACAATCGGCATGATATTAATAAACCGAGCGCCGCTGACGGTAATGATTTTGAGCGATACCTGGTCGCCACTGGGCCAGATAACGGTGTAGTTGCGATCGTTCTGGCGTTGGATTTCGCCACCGTCAGGTAGCGGAAAGGCATCATCCACAAAGTCAATGGGGGCACCATCGACCCACATCAAACTGCGGCCATCGGGGCTATCTTGCACATACATCCCCACCCGGTGGTCACACACCCGCATGGCCACGGCTGTATTCAGCGATAGGCTGCTGCGGTTAGGCACCTGGGCCTGACGGGCCTGCACCTCAAAGTCGCGATTGCGGGCATGGGTCAAAATAAATTCACCGACGGTTTGAAACCCATAGTGAAAGCCATCAAAGGTATTGATGTGGGGGTCTCCGTAGCTGCGCCCCTGCACCACGTCAGATGGGACAGACCGATTCTCACAAAAGCTGGTTTGGGCCGCTGCTGGCTGGGCGGTCACCATAAGGCTGGTCAGCAAACCCGCCAAAAACAGCCCTAAACACCGCCGTAACGATTTTGGGGTCAGGATAGTCATGGGTATGTACATTCGTTGATAGAAGTCTTTCATCTCTACACCCTGGATCTAGGTAATTCCGTCATTAATTCATGACCTGAATTAAGAGTAGAGGTGCCCGACAGTTGGCTGGACCAAAGCGGTGAAGCACGGACTCATGTACGTAAACACAGAAATTAACATATGCTTAACATTGAGTTAAAATTGGCAAC
>CALBPH010000671.1 GCA_937899365.1 uncultured Leptolyngbya sp. | reverse complement strand
ATAATAGAAGCCAGACTAATGCTAACGGACAGTCATCCTCTTATACACAGAAAAGTCAAGACAATACGATGGCCTTAGTTTATCCCGATGGTCGAGTGACCAATGTCAAAGTAGGTGATAAAAAATCTTGAGTCTCAGGTCTGCAGCATCTACCGTCCTATGGCTTTATCTAAGACCCTACAGCGACTCACTCAGTTTTTTCTCACCACATCTTGTCCCCTCTGCCAGCGCAACGCTTCACAGATTTTCTGCCCTGATTGTCATCGACAACTTATGGAATGTCGTTGGCCATCCTCGAATTCAGGGCATGCAGCTACGTTAGCTAGCCACAGACCAGGCGCCAACAGCAGGGATTTATTCATCTTTTCATGGGGGCAATATCGCGGACCGCTTAAACAAACGTTAGCCCTGCTAAAGTATGGCAACCAGACAGAACTTGGACTTTGGTTAGGCCATCAGTTAGGCCACCACTGGAACGCCCATGGACAGTTCAAAACCAAGATGCAATTACCTATTGTTGTGCCCATTCCACTGCACGAGGACAAGCTAAAGCAGCGTGGATATAATCAAGCTGCCCTCATTGCCACAGGGTTTTGTCGGGTGACCGGGCTGCCAATGGCAGAGCATGGTCTAGTTCGCACCAAAGCCACGGAGGCCATGTATGGTCTGGGGGTTACGCAAAGGCAAGCGAATGTGACAGGTGCCTTTCAGGTTAGTCCTACTCTGAAAGCGCGCACGTTGAAAGCACGCAATCGGCTCATCCTACTCGTTGACGATATTTACACCACAGGCAGCACGGCACGCGCAGCGGCGACTACCCTTAAAAACGCAGGCTATGCAACCACAGGGATTACTGCCATGGCTCAAGCGGTTTACTCGTCTCCACCGGATAGGTAACCAGCACGTCGCCCTTCTCATCAAAGAGTAGGCTTGCATCCAACCCAGTAATTTGCTCGAACTGGCCAGGGGTGAGGGTTATGCCGAGAGTCTCAGGGTTAATACAACGTGAATCAATAGCTCTCACATCCGAAGACATCGCCCGATAAAATTGAGGGTTGAGGGTTTTTAGTGATGTTGACGAACTGCTAAGCAGTTCGAGATCGGGCTGCCAGGACTGCAATTTGTTCTGCACCTTCTGAATAAAAGGGATCCCTTTTGGCATGGGGATATCGGACCATCCCTCAACGATGGATTCGGCCAGGGCTAACTCTATTAGAGCTTGTGGGTACGTCTCTAGTAGCTGACTTAAAGTATCGGCAAACGCATCACCATCATCACCATCTAACTGATAGCTAGCAACAATGTGGTGCACTCGTTGGCGGGTAATACGTTCTTGGATATCCATATGCCTAACGTTTCAAAAGCCGTGATGTGTTTAACCTGACATAGCCAATAGAGCAGACGTAGACTACTAGACCGATGAAACCCCTGACATTTAGACCGTTAGCTTCATTTTCTAAAAACTGAAAAGCTGACATTTTTGCCGATTGGGAGGGGCCAGTCACTGGGCCATCTATTTCACCATATATCTATGGGATTTTTACATATTAATGGTAATAGATACGGCTGTAATACTTGCTTAGAGTTTATATTTTCTTTTATTACTTAGGATCAAAAAATAATCCTTTCCTACAGCACTTCTCTATCTCACTATTAGTCCTAAGCTTATTTTCTCTGACTACGGTACAGTCTCCTTAACCAGCCATAGCTGCTTTGATCGCTGATAGCTGGTGAGCAGATATTGTTATGCCTTCTTAAGGTTCGGGAAACTTAAGAAGGTAACTCTAGGCGTTTAAACATTAGTGGCTTGTCTCAGGAAACTATATTGATCTGACCAATAATTAGTAGGTCAACGTTTCCTATTGCATTCCATTACAAAAGAGCACTGTCTTGATGTCAGCAATAGAGCCTAACGTTCCCCATTACCAAGGGTTATTTGATAGTTTTGAGCGCTAATAGCTTGGGTGGATACGTAGACCTTTTTTATTATTTACCGGCAAAAACACAGCCAAATATTTAATACCATGACTGAGTCTGTACTTAATATAGTGCCGCTAGAGAATGGGTTTTCAGTGTCTACACTGATTAAAACCGTCAAGGTCATTATTCAGACCCAGACCAATGGCTATATTCACTTAAAGACCATAGCTGGTGAGCAATGGTGGCTTGATTTTCGAGTAGGACGACTGTTGTGGGCCGGGGGTGG
>CALBPH010000670.1 GCA_937899365.1 uncultured Leptolyngbya sp. | reverse complement strand
AATTATCATTGCCCACCGCCTCTCAACCATTCGCAATGTGGATCGAATTTTGGTCTTAAAGCAGGGCCGCCTGGTGGAACAGGGAAGCCACGATCAGCTGCTGGCAGCAGATGGACTATACGCTAGCCTTTACAAACTACAGATGTTAGGGCAGTAGCCCTTGTGCATACACCTAATAACACCCTTTTCTGCTCAGAGATGTGATCGATGGTTAAGCGATGCACCATAAAACATAAGGTTTAAGCTATCAATCTTTAGCCATATTGAAGACCAGATGTGATCGCGCATATTAGCCGAGTGGGCCGCATTTCCCATGAGAACGCATCTGGAGGCAAGCAGCAGCCTAAAGTCTCCTAAATATCCAGATCCGCCATGGTGAGCTTAGGACCGTAGGTTTCAATAAACTCACGGCGCGGTGCAACTCGGTCACCCATAAGAACCGTAAAGATCCGCTCTGCTTCAGCGGCATCTTCAATTTCTACCTTCTTTAAGGTACGACTCTCAGGGTTCATGGTGGTATCCCACAGCTGTACCGGCATCATCTCACCCAAGCCCTTAAACCGCTGGACATTATATTTAGCGTTGTCAGGAAGCTCACCAATACCCCGCTGCAGCTCCTGCTCGCTGTAGCAGTAGGTGTGTTTGCGCCCCCGCTCTAGCTTGTACAGTGGCGGGCAAGCAATATACACATAGCCTTGATCGATCAGCGCTCGCTGATAACGATAGAAGAATGTGAGCAACAGTGTCCGAATGTGGGCACCGTCTACATCCGCATCGGTCATCAGACAAATACGGTGATAGCGTAGCTGCGACGCATCAAATTCTTCGCCTTTAATACCCAGCCCTAAGGCTGTGATTAACGACTGAACTTCGTTGTTCTTATAAATCTTTGAATCGTCAGTTTTCTCAATGTTGAGGATTTTACCTCGTAGCGGCAAAATTGCCTGGAAGCGTCGGTCGCGCCCCTGCTTGGCACTGCCTCCCGCAGAATCACCCTCTACGATAAAGATTTCTGACTCCGCCGGATCGCGGGAGCTGCAGTCTGCCAGCTTACCCGGTAGCGTGGAAGACTCTAGCACTGACTTACGGCGTACCAGATCGCGGGCACGACGGGCTGCCTCGGCCGCATTAAACGATTGAATGGCTTTTTCTAAAATAGAATCCACCACGCTGGGGTTGAAGTCCAGGTACTCGCTGAGGATCTCCCCAATCAGTGAGTCAACAATGCCGCGAACTTCGGTATTGCCCAACTTCGTTTTAGTTTGGCCTTCAAATTCAGGCTCCGGCACTTTAACTGAAATGACTGCCGTTAGACCTTCTCGAATATTTTCACCCGCTAGATTTGACTCATTATCCTTACGCTTATTGCGCTTGCGGGCAAAGTTATTCATGGTGCGGGTCAGCACCGCTTTAAGTCCTTCTAGGTGGGTACCGCCATCAACGGTGCGAATGTTATTGGCAAAGCACATCAGATTTTCTGAGTAGGCATCTACACACCATTGCAGTGCAGCTTCCACCTGCACTCCGTTCTTCTCACCACTGACGTAGATAATGTCGGGGTGAATGGGCTGCTTATCTTTATTAATGTATTCGACATATTCACGAATACCGCCTTCGTAGAAGTAGCGGTTTACCTTGGGCTCATCAGACTTAAGTAGATCTAGCCGATTATCCGTAAAGGTAATATCCACCCCTGCATTTAGATAGGCTAGCTCTCGCAAACGACCCGCCAAGGTGGTGTAGTCAAATTCAATGGTCTCAGTAAAAATCTGAGCATCGGGTTTAAAGCTGACTGAGGTGCCCGTACGACTCCCGGCACCGCTTTTCACGTCTAATTCACCCTGGGCTTCGCCACGGGCGTAGCGCTGCACATGCTCTTTTTTATTGCGCCAAACGGTGACTTGCACCCATTCAGATAGGGCGTTGACCACTGACACACCCACACCGTGGAGACCGCCTGATACTTTATAGCCACCGCCACCATACTTGCCACCAGCATGGAGCACGGTCATGACAGTCTCTAACGCAGACTTACCCGTGCGGGAGTGGACATCGGTGGGAATACCCCGTCCGTCGTCGGTGACGGTGACGGACCCGTCAGCATTTAGGTCAATGGTAATGTGGCTACAGTGGCCTGCCAGCGCTTCGTCAACGGAGTTGTCAACAACCTCGTAAACTAAGTGATGCAAACCACGCGGCCCAGTAGTACCAATGTACATTCCCGGTCGCTTGCGCACAGGCTCCAGGCCTTCGAGCACCTGAATCTGATCAGCACCATAGTCGGTTGTCATGCGTTCCTATCTCCTAAGACGGTCGTAAAGCCGCAGTAGCGTTAGAAATGAAATTGTGCCCCCGGATTCTAGCACAAAGGGGCTGAAAGCGATTCTGAATGGATTATAGAAGGTGTATTTATTAGGGATGGATCAAAAAAATTTACACGTAAGATAAACGGGCTTTTTTCGTTGGCTAATATCAAGGCGAGTTTTAGTTCTTATGTACCATTTCTCATTATAGTCGTTGGGCCAACGGCGTCGGGGAAGTCTGGTCTGGCGGTGCAGCTGGCAAAGCGGCTCAATGGGTCAGTGTTGGGGGCGGATTCGCGGCAGATATATCGTGAGTTTGATATTGGCACAGCAAAACCGTCCCTAGCGGAACGACAGCAGGTGCCCCATTACTTAATAGATATATGTGAACCGACCACTACACTGACGGTGGCGGATTACCAAACGGAGGCCCAGCGGTTAATCGAGAACATTCATCAGGGGCAAGAACGGTTACCTCTGTTGGTAGGTGGAACGGGGTTATATGTAAATGCGATCGCAAAAGGATTGATTATTCCCCGGGTTGCCCCCCAACCAGACCTGCGGCAGCAGCTAGCTAGGTTAGGCCAAACCCAGTGTTATAACTTTTTGCAACAGGTTGACCCTGAAGCCACTCAACGAATTCACCCTAATGATGCCGTCCGCACCCTACGTGCCTTAGAGGTCTACTACGCCACCGGACGACCGATCTCGTCCCAGCAGGGTGAGGACCCACCTGACTATCCCCTTATATATGTAGGGCTAGATTGCGGTGAAGACCTGCGTCAGCGCATCGCCCAACGCACCCACCACATGATAGACGCAGGCTTTGTGGCTGAGGTGGAAAGGTTGATCAATCGTTACGGTGCAGAGTTACCGCTGCTGGATACGTTGGGCTATGGGGAGATTAGACAGTATTTGGCTGGGGATGGAACGCTGGCGGAGGCGATTGCTTTGATTATTCGGCATACGCAGCAGTTTGCTAAACGGCAACGGACTTGGTTTAAGAAGGAGTCGGCTATTCGGTGGTTTGATTCGAATGAGGTGGGGTTGGTTGATCGGGTTTGGGAATATGTTCAGGCTCAATGGGCTGGATTAGAGGCAAAATCGGTTGCGTGGGGTCCCTCCGAGTTCCCCACACCCCCTGGTTAGGGCCGGG
>CALBPH010000669.1 GCA_937899365.1 uncultured Leptolyngbya sp. | reverse complement strand
CGAGGCTAACGGCTTCCTCAGAAGAGTTCCAATCGGCGACCTTCCCTGTTGTTAATATTTTCTTCCCCTCTCCAATTCGTTTGATGGTGTTTGGTGGTCTAGGGGTCGTGGGGGCGTTGAGTCTAGGCGCGGTAGCGTCCACCTTAATTCCCTATCGCACTACGGTTAATGCCCAAGTTGCCATAGAACCAGCGGGTGAGGTGCAGACTATCCAAACCAGGACTGCAGGATCTGTTGAGACCATATTGGTTCAAAATTATGAGACCGTTGAGTCAAATCAGACCGTTGCCTCTTTAGACAGCACACCACTCCTGACAGAGATTTCTAATATCCAAGCAACCATCGATCAAACCCAAGAGCAAATTGTTCAAGTCACTGGTGAGATTAGGGCATTAGAGCAAAGACGAGCCTCACTGGCTAAATCCCGTCGGTCCCCCTTTAGTGCTAGCGAAACAAGATTATTTGAATATTCAAGGGGATTACTGCTCAATCATCAGCAAGAACTTAATACCCAGCTCGGCCAGCAGCAGGCTCAGCTAGCCCAGGTAGAACAGGGAATTGATCAGTTGACCGTCCGCACACCCACCGCAGGTACCCTCTATGGGCTAGAGCTAAACTATTCAGGGCAAACGGTTAGTTCTAATGAAGTGATTGCTAAAGTTTTGCCTGAGGGCATGGCATTAGAAATCAAAGCGGTGGTCCCTGATAGTAAAATTAAACATATTGAGGTGGGTTATTCTACCCATATAGATTTATCCAACTGTGGGCCTGGTTATGGTCCCCTAGAGGGACAGGTTGCCTCTATTCAACCGATAGCTCAGACGCCTAGTTTTAGTACGGCAGGAAATGAGATCGCACAAAGTAACTACGTAGTTACGGTGGAAGCCAATTCCCAGGATGTCGGCCCAAATGCATGCAAGCTGCTGCCCGAAACAAAAGGAGACCTCACTATTTTTTCTAAACAAGAAAAGCTCTCAGACCTACTATTAAGAAAGCTTCGCCTCAAGACAAATGTGTGAATAATGCCACCATGGGACCATCCAACGATCAAGAGCAGAATGAATTAACCCTAGCAGGCGGTAAGCTAGCCCTCAAAGATATCTCCCTAGTAGCTGATGAATTGGTATTGGATGTAACACCCCAATTATCTCAGCCCAATGCGGATGCCAAGCCCAATGCTTACACGGTGGAGCTTTTCTGGGACGAAGCGATGGTAACAGCAACCGAGCTTCTGTATGGTAAAGCCACCTATCCTTTAAAGAACATTGACTCACTACAGATTCTAAAACTGCATCGTAAGCGTTCGGTTATTCAAAAAAAACTCAGCAATTTTTTGGCCGGAGTGATTATGACAGTCGGGTTAGTCATGCTCTTTAGCCCCCTGCCCTGGCCTGTAAGAGTTTTGGATCTGATGATGGTCATCGGCAGCATCAGCTATGTTGTTTATTTTAACTGGTGGATTGAACAGCGTAGACGAGGAGAGTTTGGGCTGGTCATGACGATGAAAATCGATTCAAAAGTTGTGATTACAAGCCACAGTTTGAAAGCAATTCAGACGCTTTACCAAATTATGTTTCGCCGTTTAGATGTGGCTAATCTGGGTGAACAGCCCCTAATGGTCAACATGTACACCGGTGAAACCGTAACAGCTGAATAGCATTGACTCGGGGTTAGAGCTGAGTGGTTAATCTCAGTTTACGCCCCACAATCTTGAGAATAGTGTCTTCTCGAGTCAAAATATCGGCCTGTCCCGTCATACCAGCTTGTAGCGGACAGACTAGTGTGTCAGTCCGTAGGGTAGCCTGTGAAAGCTGAAGCGTCACTTCATATAGTCCCTCAATGGCCATAGTGGCAATCTCATTGGGCAACGCTTGTGGTGATAGCGTATCTGGAGAAATACTTTGTACCGTAGCTTCCAGGGTTCCATAATCCGTGTAAGGACAGGCAGAAATGCGGAGCCGAGCAGCCTGCTTAAGCTCAAGGGTATTAATATCCTTAGAATTTACCCAGGCTTTGGCAATCAGTGGTTCGTCATTGGCCGCAATTTGAGCAATCGGAGCACCGAGGGCAACAACCTGATTGTGATTGCGCAACCCTAAGGTTTGAATTATCCCTGACACGGGAGCGCGCAGCACCAGTAGGGCGCTGTCTGCCTCTGTTTGGGCTAGATCCTGTTGGATTTTGTTGAGTTGATTTAAAAGATTGCTTTTTTGTTGTTCCAGGGTGTTGGCTTCTTGTTGGAGTTGGGCCAATGTGGCACTACCCTGGGCCTGGGTTTGGATAATTTGTTGCTGGGCGATGGTAACGTCAGCTTGACTGGGGTGGGCTGTGACGCTGGCTTTTTCAAAGTTAGCGAGGGCGGCGGCGAGGGCGACTTCATAGTCCCGCAGTTGGCTAATTGAGATCGCCCCTTGCTCAACTAGCTGTCGGTAGCGATTCACATTTTCTTGGGCTAGGTCTATCTCTGTCTGGAGCTGTCGCAGGTCGGTCTGGTTTACGAGTTGGCGTTCCCTTAACTGCTTTTGGGCCAAGGTCAACTCTGCGGTTGCAGCCCTCAGACTGCCCTGGGTACGCTCACGGGTAGCAACCCGAAGTAGTTCGAGGGACTGAAGTTGATAGTCAATTTGCTCGAGCTGGTGCCGGGTTTGCAGCGCACTTGTCTGTAGCTGTACAGCTTTGTTTTGCAGACGGGTGCCATCCAAATATGCGATCGCATCTCCAGCATTCACCCAGTCATTTTCCTTAACCACAATTTGGCTAACACGACCAGGAACAGCCGCCTCCACCAGACGTAACTCCCCCTGGGGACGCACGATAACAGGCGCTTTAACCGTTTCCCTAAACGTTATGATCTGGCTTAAAACCAGGGCAGTGCCTAGGGTGATCACACCGGCTAACCCCCCAAGCCGTTGCCATCGATGGATCGGCGGTAGAAAATCAGCCGGTATCACTTCCCCCAGGGCCGCTGGGTTAATGGGGGGCGGTACGTCACTCTGCAGGTTC
>CALBPH010000668.1 GCA_937899365.1 uncultured Leptolyngbya sp. | reverse complement strand
CAGTATCGTAAAGATTGAGTGCATCTTGCAGTCACCCCATAGCCCACCCCAGCGGCCCCCATTTCCATGTCCAATCCCAAAGTCATCTTTCTCGACGCAGTTGGCACCCTTTTTGGTGTCAAGGGCAGCGTCGGTGAAGTGTATCAGACCCTAGCGCAGCAAGCGGGGGTGAGCACATCGGCACAGCAGTTAGACCAGGCCTTTTATCGAAGCTTTGCAGCAGCTGATGCCATGGCATTTCCTGATGTACCTGCGGTTGAAATTCCCCACCGTGAGTATCTATGGTGGTTAGCCATTGCCCGCGATACGTTTCAACGGGCAGATGTATTCAATCACTTTGCTGACTTTGAGAGTTTTTTTGAAGGGGTATATCAGCACTTCGCCACAGCAGCCCCCTGGATCATCTATGGAGACACCATAGATTCGCTTAAGCGATGGCATCACATGGGTATCCCCTTAGGGATTATTTCCAACTTTGATTCACGCATCTATGCCGTGCTCGATGCCCTAGAACTCAGGCAATATTTCCAAACGATTACCATTTCCACCGAAGCAAGGGCAGCCAAGCCCAACCCACTGATTTTCACCACAGCTCTGCAAAAACATGGCTGTAGCGCCCAAGAAGCGTGGCACGTAGGCGACAGCCGCAAAGATGATCTAAAGGGAGCCAACGCCGCTGGGTTACGAGGCATTTGGCTCAAACGCTCTAAACAAACAGGTGTGCAAGCTCCAACCCAGTTTCGTTAAAGGCCATAGAACTTGCTCGCTGGCCATTTTGGCCCTAAGTTTACTATGATCCGTCAAGAGTACTCTACTGGCACGGTGGGTATATAGCCATCAACGGATGCAGATCTCCAAAGGAGAGGCGACGCCAACGTTGATGGTGAGTCAGGGTAGCGGTTGTAATTTAAGGCTTTCAGAGATGTCCATTGTCCTAACTAACCTGACGGATGCATATACTCGAACGCGCATCTAAACTGAGGGCGTGTACGTTGGGTTCTGAGCTGTGAGTTGCCAGGTGGCGGCCCCAGGGGAAACACCACCGGCTATCTACGTTCGCCACTCACCGCACGCTACGCTTGTTAACAGCACTATCCCACCACTTCTAATCGTCAACTGTGTCTCAAAAACAGCAAAATCCCTGGATTGAAGGCTTCCAAACCATTGGACTTAGCATTGCGCTTGCCCTAGGCATTCGACAATTTGTAGCGGAAGCACGCTACATTCCATCTGAGTCGATGAAGCCAACCTTACAGATTAACGATCGCCTGGTGATTGAAAAGCTGAGCTATCGGTTTCAAGAGCCTCAGCGAGGCGATATCGTCGTTTTCTGGCCACCGTCAGAAATTGTACCTGGGGGCAAGAAACGGGATGCATTTATCAAGCGAATTGTCGGTTTACCTGGGGATACGATAGAGGTTACGGAAGGGACTGTTTTGGTAAATGGTGAAGTCCAGGATGAAAGCTATATTCAGACGCCACCTACCTATGAGCAGGACCCACTGACCATCCCCGCAGATAGCTACTTTGTGCTGGGTGATAACCGCAATGCTAGCTATGACAGCCACGCCTGGGAAATTGAAAAACCGTTCGTACCCGAAGACCAGATTATTGGCAAGGCCGTCGTGCGTTTTTGGCCCCTTACCCGTCTTGGTGGTTTAGATTAAATTGATTATGATCTGCTCAGATGTACTCGGGTCTCCCTACGTAGCTAGGGCCAATTGTTGTGGCTAATCATAAAGAGCAAGGCACTAATATTTGGATTGAGAGCATACAAACCATCGGCCTCAGCGTGGTGTTGGCCCTGGGAATTCGTCAGTTTGTGGCCGAAGCTCGCTATATTCCAACGGGGTCTATGGAACCCACCTTGCAAGTCAATGACCGTCTGGTAATTGAAAAAATCAGCTACTATCTGACGGTGCCAGAGCGGGGAGACATTGTTGTCTTTTGGCCGCCGGAAGAATTTAATGTTGCGGGGCAACCGCGTAATGCGTTTATTAAACGGGTTATTGGACTACCAGGGGATACGGTAGAAGTGACGGATGGGCAGGTTTTGGTCAACGACACTCCCCTCGATGAAAGATATATTAAAACGCCGCCTAACTATCAGTGGGGGCCTGAAACCGTCCCCGCCGAGAGCTACATTGTTTTTGGTGACAATCGCAACAATAGCGAAGATAGCCATCGCTGGTCAGAACCGTTTTTACCCGAGGATCAGATCATTGGTAAAGCGGTCGTTAGATTTTGGCCGCCAAACCGTGTGGGTCTACTCAAGCGCCAGTGAGACGAGTTTTAACGGTTTAATTTACGCAGCTGCAAACATCCCTAGGGTCTAGCTAGGCGTTAGCTAGACATTACACAGATTGGGCCGCCGGCACCCAAACATGTTTAGCCTGACCGCGAATCGTTCTATGGCCGTAGGGTGTATTGATGGGGTCACAACCCAAGGTACTTGAGGTAGCCGTCCATTGATGGTTGGGGTCAAATAGCACCAGATTGGCAGGGGAATTCACCTGCACTGTGGCCGTGTCGATGTTTAAGCACTGAGCCGGGTTAAGGCTGAGATAACGCCACAGCTGTAGGGCACTCCACCGTTGGGTCGCTACAAATGTCTGCCAAAGCATGGGTAAGGCAAGTTGCAACCCAATGGCACCGGGTGGAGCTACGCCAAAAGGGACCGCTTTTTCTTCGTAGGTGTGGGCACAGTGGTCGGTTGCGATCGCATCCAACGTCCCATCTTCTAGACCAACAATCAAAGCTTCCCGGTCCCCAGGAGTCCCTAAAGGCGGCGCTAACCGCAAACTGGGCGCATAGCTCTCTAAATCAGCAGTGCTAAACAGCAAATGTAACCAGGTGACACTGGCGGTAATCGGTAGACCACGCCCTTTCGCGGCACGGATCAGCTCCTCACTACGGGCCGTGGAAATTCTCATTAAATGGATCGGTCGAGGGCAGATCGCAACTTCCTCCAACAGCTCTGCTAACGGTATGGTTTCAGCC
>CALBPH010000667.1 GCA_937899365.1 uncultured Leptolyngbya sp. | reverse complement strand
GTGTGATCAAATCGTCAATATTGATCTTCCCATCCATATACCAATCGACAATTTTGGGCACATCGGTACGACCCTTGGCACCACCAAATGCCGTGCCTTTCCAAACCCGCCCCGTGACTAATTGAAAGGGCCGGGTGGAAATTTCTTGACCTGACGCTGCCACGCCAATGATGATGCTTTCGCCCCAGCCCTTGTGGCAGCACTCTAATGCTTGGCGCATCACTTGCACATTCCCAATGCACTCAAACGAATAATCCGCCCCGCCTTTCGTTAATTCCACTAAATAAGCGACGAGATCCCCGTCTACCTCTTTAGGGTTTACAAAGTGAGTCATGCCAAATTTTTCTGCCAGGGCTTTTTTGCCAGGATTAAGGTCCACCCCCACAATCATGTTCGCTCCCACTAAGCGGCAGCCCTGGATCACATTTAAACCAATGCCTCCCAGTCCAAACACAATGACATTGGCCCCAGGTTCTACCTTGGCTGTATTGATTACAGCGCCGATGCCGGTAGTGACACCACAACCGACATAGCAAACCTTGTCAAAGGGAGCGTCCTCTCGAATTTTTGCTAGGGCAATCTCAGGTACAACGGTGTAGTTGGCAAATGTCGACGTACCCATGTAGTGATAAATCGGCTCATTATCTAAATGAAAGCGACTAGTGCCATCAGGCATCAATCCACGGCCCTGGGTACTGCGAATAGACTGGCAGAGGTTGGTTTTTCCGCTTAGGCAATATTCACAGGCACGACATTCGGGTACATATAAAGGAATGACATGATCGCCAGGCTTGAGGCTTTTGACGTCGGCACCAACGTCCACAACGATGCCGGCACCTTCGTGGCCCAAGATAGCTGGAAATAACCCTTCTGGATCTTTCCCTGAGAGGGTATAGGCATCTGTGTGGCACACACCTGTGGCCTTTATCTCCACCAGAACCTCACCTGCCCTCGGTCCATCCAAGGTTAGTGTTTCTATCGTTAGAGGCTGACCAGCTTGATGAGCAACAGCGGCTCTCACATCCATAACCATACCCTTACATAATGTCTGTCAGGGTAGTAGATGCAGCGCCTGTTAAATCAGCTGATTAGTCAACTGTAAAGAAACGCTATGAGAATTTATGGGTTGAGTGGATTTTTCTAATCAACCCAGCCAATATCATCATCAGAGAGCATACTATTTTGCTCCCCGCGCTGGATTGCATATTCGGGAATAGCTTTGTAGCTGCTAGGACGACTACGTAGGCTCAAGGTATTGCGATTAGTAGCTAGGTCCGCACCGTGAATAACTTTCTGTGGTGTTTCGTCTTTTGGTGCCTTATCTTCTTCCTGGGCGGCGGTTATTTTACGGATTGTTTCCTTGGCGGTCTCGAGTTCTTGGGTGATTTTTGTCAGCTCTTCAGCTTTGTCAGTCGTGGCCTTGTTAGATGCCGTTATCTCATCCTTGAGTTCAAAAACCCGTGTTTGATGGGTTTCTATGTCTTTCTGTAGAGCTGCAATTTGCTCTTTGGCTTGCTTGAGGGCGGTTTCTAATTCGGCTACCTGTTTTTCAAGGCCAGCGGTGCTGCTAGTGCCTGTAGACGATTTTCTAGCAGCTGTAGTTGAACCAGACTTACTGGTCGTTGTCCGCTTTCTAGTTCGGTTTGCACTGGTAGCCGTCGGCTCTTTGCTACTAGTGCTCGCTGCTTCAGTATCTGCCTGGGGTTGCTGTGAGGCACCTTTTGCTGACGTCTGATCGGGTTCGGTGGTTTTCTCAACTTCTTCTTTGAGCAGGTCAGCGATGCGTTTCTTAGTCATAATCTTTTCCAGTCCCTTAGGACTTCAGCAGCAACTTTATAGTAGTCAGCCTGTGCTTCTTGAGCGTTGGCTCCCTTCCATTGACTGATAGCGCAACCTTCCATGGCAGCTCGCTCGTGGGCCTTATAATTTCTGATGTAAGTTTGAAAAGCTGAAATATCCAGCTTCTCCAGCATCGTTTGAGCTTCTTGCGCTTCCTTTAAACTACGGGAATCGACCTTTGTCAGCAATACCCGATGAAAAACCCCTGAGGGTTGGGCAACGGTTTTGACCGTACTAATGAGAGCCGTCACATCCATGGGGGCTGGTGGCGTGGGTAGAAGTAGGTAGTCGGCTACCGGTAAGACAGCAGCTAAGGCTTTAGAGTTTAGCGCTGGAGGGGTATCAACTACAATCAGCTCATAGTTATCGAGGGCCTTTAGTTGCCCCAGCATTTCAGCATCAGTTTCATGGGAAAAATCAAAGGCTTGGTGTACCCGTTCAATCCACCAAGTTGCAGAGCGTTGGCGATCGCTATCAATCAGTAAGACGCGTTTGTCTTCTGCAAAAATTGCAGCTAAATTGACGGCAGTGGTTGTTTTGCCTACGCCTCCCTTGCCGTTGAGAATAACGATTACCTTGGGAACTGCCTGCTTCTGTTTTACCTTAGCCACGACTCGTCACAACGACACGCCCTAATTCCATCGGTATCAATTGTCAGAATAGAGGAGTTTTAAGACTGCTCGCATCTAAACTTCAGCTTCTCGCCCATTGTAGAGACTCATGGCCCTCTCAATGCTTTTACGTAAGCTAAACTCAATTGCTTCACCGGCAAGATGAATGGCTGCATCCACCACTTTGCGCTCGTCTGGCGAAAACTTACCCAACACGTGACCTACAACAGTGCGATCGGTCTGCTGGGTTTCTGCGTTACTGGCTCGGCTTATGCCTAGCCTCAGACGTGGAAAATCTTGGGTTCCCAAATGCGAAATAATTGATTTCATTCCATTATGGCCGCCTGCTGAACCAGACAGTCGCAGTCGCAGTCTGCCTATGGGCAAATCCATGTCGTCATAAATTACCATCACATCGCTGGGCGATAGCTTATACCAGTCCAGTACAGAGCGAACGGACTGCCCAGAGCGATTCATGAATGTAGAGGGTTTAAGTAAAATTAAACGATCGCCAGACGGCCCTCGGGTTTCGCCAAACAGACCTTGAAACCGTTTATTGTCTGAAAGCTTGATGGACCAGGCTTTGGCTAGGTCATCAATAATTTCAAATCCAACATTATGACGCGTACGCTCATACTTCTGACCCGGATTACCCAGACCAACTAGTAGCTTTGGCGCCTGTGGAGAATCAGCCGCTGTGGTCATCATTCCTATTGCTGCATCCTCCCTAGTACTGCCTAAGCGGTTCCCTCAGGGCTAACGCTGTCAGTATCGGGAACTGCTGGGGGCTCCTCAGCAGTGTCAGGATCTGGTTTGAGAGCCTTGGGTTCCGGTGTCTCTAAGGTAGCTTTCATCGGTTCTGCAACGGTTTTTTCGATGCGAGCGGCTTCCTTTTTGAACTCGTCTTCAAATTCCTTCGAAGCATCTTGAAACCCTTTGATAGCTTTGCCTAGGCTACGACCAATTTCCGGTAACTTTTTGGGGCCAAATACCAGCAAAGCCACCATCATGATTAAAGCCATCTCTGGCAGTCCAATGCCAAAAACATTCATTACAGGTAAATCCCCCGCTGACGTTGACTAATGAACCAGACCGGTGCTGGTTGTAATAAAAGCTTGAGCAATAGTAACCCGACCGGGAAAAGGGGACGAACTAGCTAGCCCATCCCCTTAACCACCTATCGAGTTTCTAACACGTTCCCTTTGCAATTCTCATTACAGGCAACCCATATGTTAATTAGAGCTGATCTAGAAGCTCAGGCTACGCCAATCAACATCAACCCCTTGAATTTGAATGGAGTTGTTATAAAGCTGCAGAATGATGAGTAGAAAGACAAGGAAAAGCGCCATAAATACTCCCATCAAAGGAGTGGTGCCCCAACCAGGAGCGACTTTACCGTATTCAGAGTTTAGAGGTTTAAGCAGGTTTCCCAACCGAGTTTGCTGTGCCATGGGTGTATGTACCTTAAGGTCACTTTATAATCTGTAATATCATAGATTTTACATCCTCTACGGCTTAAACGATCCTATGGATTCTGCAACAGTTCTTATCATTTCAGTGGGCGCTATCGTCGTTACCTTTACTGGACTTGCGGTATACACCGCATTTGGTCCTCCGTCTAAGCAGCTCGCTGATCCATTTGATGACCATGAAGATTAAGTAGCCCCCCTGGCATACTTAAATCTCCATCATTTAATTCTGAGCAATTTGTCTTGAGGGTGATCCCACTGCGGTCTCATCTGGCTGCGGTGTCGCTCGTCTTCATGGGTGATAGAATTAAATGCTCTAGAGCACCTGACTTGGTTGCTGGTGGTTTTTGTGGGTACATAGCCCTCGACATACCCTGGTAGTTAGCCAAGCAATGCAACACGAAAACTTTCGAACAAGCAGACCGTTTCAACACAATTATGATCAAACTGCGACTGAAGCGTTACGGCAAAAAGCGTGAGGTGAGCTATCGGATTGTGGCTATGAATAGCCGAGATCGCCGTGATGGTCGCCCGTTAGAAGAGCTTGGATTTTATAATCCTCGGACTGATGAAACCCGTCTGGAGGTGCCGGCTATTCTGAAGCGTCTTAGGGAAGGGGCACAACCGACAAAAACCGTGCAGCATATTTTGCAAAAGGCTAATGTGTACGAACAGCTGAAAGCTTAGTGTTCGCCGTCATGGCGATTGAGTCTAGCTGCCATCTGAATCTCTATTCATCGACAGCTTCATGAGCTTTAGCGTAGATGTTTCTTGATTGGCGTTTTTACTCTGTCTGATGATGGACGTTAGCTTGCTGTTGAACGTTATGAGGTGACGCATGTGCCTGACTTTGAAGCCTTAGTTCGATTTTTGGTGACTCCTTTTTTGGAGTCTCCTGATGCGTTGAGATTAGATTTTGAGCCCCTGGCTGATGGCCAGCGACTGTGGGTTCGGGTTGCTTTTGACGGTGAAGATAAGGGGCGAGTTTTTGGCCGCGGTGGTCGAAATATTCAGGCAATCCGTCAGGTATTGAAAGCAACGGGTGCTCTGCACGATTGTTCAGTGCATCTTGATGTTTACGGCGAATCCTCTCAGGATGTGGGTGACGGTGGCGATCGCCCACGCGCTCGTGGTGGCCGCGGACGACCCCGTCGTGATGGTGGTAGCCGCCCAAAGCCGAAGGCTCCTAGACGTAATGTTTAAGATACTTAGCCCCTGACTTAGTTTGAGCAATAGCGATGTGTGTTATGGATGCTCAGCTCCTTAAATATCTAGGCGTTGCTGACCCTCGGTATGATTTTTTCGGTGAAATACTGTCTTATGGCATATCTCGCCGATTGGTTCATCCTCTAAATCAGCAACGGCAATATCTGTAGTGGCAGGATTAGGCCATTGTATGGAAGGTGCCTTCACATTTGAGTTTGATACGGCCGAGCAAGCGATGGCGATGGCTGGTTATCAGGAAGATGCCATCAAGCGTCTGTCTCAACAGACGGGAGCTAGGCTGGTCATGCGCGGGATGACGCTTCTGATATCAGGGACATCTAGCCAGGTGGAGCGCTCTAAGCGTTTGGTAACGTCGCTAAAGTCTATCTGGTCTCAGGGGCAGCTTGTTTCTGTCGCTGATGTGATGACTGCAATACATGCTCTGGACACTCACCGAGAAGATGATCTGGGTGCGCTACACGGGGATGTTATTGCACGGACTCGTCGAGGTGAGACTATTCGAGCAAAAACGATTCGTCAGCGTAAGAATGTAAGAGCTGAGCGCACTAGCGACCTGATCTTTTGTACTGGACCGGCGGGTACGGGTAAAACGTTTTTGGCGGCTATGGTGGCTGTGCAGGCGATTCTTGAACAGCAGTATGAGCGATTGATTTTGACGCGGCCTGCTGTTGAAGCTGGTGAGCGACTAGGGTTTTTACCAGGTGATCTGCAGCAGAAGGTAGATCCCTATCTGCGTCCTCTGTATGATGCGCTGCATGAGTTAATTGATCCAGAGCGTATTCCTGGGCTGATGGAACGTGGAATTATTGAAGTAGCTCCGTTAGCTTATATGCGTGGTCGGACGCTGAATAATGCATTTGTGATTTTGGATGAAGCCCAAAATACGACGCCAGCTCAAATGAAAATGGTGCTAACACGATTGTGTAATATATCACGAATGGTCGTGACTGGTGATATTACGCAAACGGATTTGATTGATCAGCGGCAGTCGGGCTTATCGATGGCTGTGAAAGTGCTCAAGGGAGTGGACGGCATTGCATTTTCTGAGTTGAGTAAAGCTGATGTTGTCCGCCACCCCCTAGTGCAGAGGATTGTTGCAGCCTATGAAAAATATGAGATGTAGGTGAGACACTACTCTTAGCTATGGGCTCTAAAACCTTTTCATTTTGATGTTGGACGGATACTGAAGGCAGCATTGATTATGGCGATTCTCCATGGAAGTTGGCTGCCAACGCAGCAACGGTTTTTTGTCTGGGCTGAAACGTGGCGTAGGCTTGAGGAGACATTGACTGATGGTTGGGAGACTATGGATCATCCGTATTGTTTGAGTGCGGATGAGTTCAAGGTACTTCCAAAGTCTGACGCTCAGTTGGATTTAAGTCTGCTGTTGGAGCGACTTCAGTCTCGTTGGCGTGATCATGTTTTGGCGCTGCCAACGGTCATGGAAAATGGACGGATTTACCCACAGCTTTCTGGGCAGTCTCAGACCGCTGACTCTGTGCTTTACCCTTGTCGAGTCTTTGGCGTCATGTTGCCCTCATCCATGGCCTTGAAACTGCTAACGGGGTTGCCGTTGGGTGCAGATGCCAGTGTAGTTGGTAGCGATCTTCGTTATTGGTCTCACATGGCGCGCTGGAGCTTGGATTTGATGGCGCGCGGTAAGTTTGTGCCAACGGTGAGTGCTGATGGCAGTGGTGCGATCGCAACCTGGCATCTTTTACTCAACAGTGCTGTCGATCAAGCCCGACTGCGTCAATTCTCTGACCAGATGCCGCTCGTCTGTCGGCTGTATCAATCCCTCAAAACCCAGACACGGAAATCGTCCACGACAAAAACGACCAAATCCAAAACCGCTGGTTCTAAAACTGCTAAATCTAAGACGGTCGCGCCTCCTCCCTTGGCCATTGGGTTTCCTGAGGTCGCATCGCCGCTACTGCAAGATTTTGTCGCCAGCTTAGTGGCCGCCAAGGTGCGTGACTTGGCCCAAACCCAGCCTTTACCCGTAACGGCTCCCCTCAGTAAAGACTTACCTCTGCGTGAGTGGGTAGGGGCCCTAACCCAAGATTAGAAAAAGCGGTTTGAGTAAAATACGGAGGGACTAGTGCG
>CALBPH010000666.1 GCA_937899365.1 uncultured Leptolyngbya sp. | reverse complement strand
TCTAAATCAGCAACGGCATAAATTCGGATATGGTATGACAGATGTAATGAGCTTAAAACCAGTTGCTGCTTAGTTCAGTCTCTCAGCCACTCCCTTAAGCAAACCCATATGAAGGTCAATATACCCATCATTTAGCCATCCCTGGGCTAAGGAATTCTTTGTATTCAGTCCAAAAAACCAGATGTCTCGGATGCCAACAAACGCTTCAACCAGACCTAAATCTAGATCTGGGATCTCTCTCACTGATTGATACCCATCTAGAAAGCTATCCCACAGCTTATCCTCTTGTCCCAGAAGCCTGATTACCCACTTAAATGTGGCCAGATCATAAATGCGCCATCCCATGCCACAGCAGTCAAAATCAAAATGGGTCACCTGGCCATTATGCTCATGGGCATTCTCTCCATGAAAGTCCCCATGACAAAATCCATAATCAAGGTTGTTGTCTGCATCTGTCTCCTGCACCAGTTTAGAAAGTCTTGTTGCCAACTCAGTCAAAAACTGCCAGTCTGAAAGCCTGTGGGCAATATAGGGCTGAATATTTATGAGTGGTTCATCAACCAGATGCTTTAGACCTAGCTTATGACGAGCATGATGAGACTTAAACCCAGCTGAACAACGATGGATATTTGCCGCTGCTTGACCAAAGATTATGCCATCCTCAGCCTTGTCAAACCTTAAAATTTTTCCTTTGGCATACTGCATAACAATGACGTATCGCTCACCTTCTGGAGCCAGAATGGAAGTGAGCAACCCGCCATCTTGTCGTTCTACCGGTATGGCAACATTTGCACCTTTTTGATGCAAATATATTAATGCCTCTAATTCAAACTCTATAGCTGCTCGTGTTCTCCAACTTTTGCGATACACCCGCAACACAAAATCGTCTGCATCAGGGTCTGTACCAGACGATAATCTGTACGTGTCGTTGAGTCCTCGATGCCAAAATTCACAGGATACGGGGTTTGGTATCTTGTATTGCGGTACAACTTTGGCCAAAAGTTGGGATGAACTTAGTGTTGAATAGGTCGCTTCAATAGTTAGGATAGGCTGCGTCATTGCAAACAGAACTGCTGTTGCTGAGTTATAAGGTGGCTCGACTTGTTCACTGTAGCTATATGCCAGGATTGCCTAGTGACAAGACTTTTGACACTTAGCATACCTGTTTGTATAAATCTGAATATTTCAGAATTATACAGTGTGATATGATCTCGTCACTGTATCGGTTCTAGTGGGGAACAGCCACTGGAGTTAATGGGGAAAGCGCAGTGAAAATCTGCCACTGTCCCGCAGCTGTGAAAGAGGTGTTAAGCCTTGTCCACATTCAGAACGTTAGTTCGTTGGTGGAACAAGTTTTAGGTTTTAACCTGAACGTAGTCTATCCCTCTCAGTCAGAATGCCCGCCGATGCTCTGCCCTAAAAATATCTGCGAGGTACGGATAGTGAATCAAGTATTTTTTGCCCGTTTAAGGCTCCATTGGTCAGGCTGTTATGGATGGAGCGACTGGTCTTAGCCCAGCGCTGGCTAACGCATTTTGATAGCAGAATTGTCTAGACTTATCGTTAAGGCTTATGGGGCCTTGGCTTTGTTGTGCGCACTGCATACGGGCGCAGCGTAGCCATTAAGAACAGCACTTAACCCATAGCCTTAGCTACCAAATTGTCCTAGCCTTCTCCTCTTAACGGTTTCGCAGTCTGAATTTCTCTGAATTTCTCTCCTTAAAGAGAGAAATCTTAGTTTGGGCATTTTTATCTCACTCAAGAACGCCCTCATTTTTCCCTAGATTTCTTCGGGTGAAAGATGACGGATAAGCACGACACAATTAACTTCAAAAGCTTTCTACCATGTCCAAATTCCCTGTTTCTCTGACTCTTTTATCTTTTCTGTTGGCGGCCCCGGTTTTAGCTGGAGAAACACCTGAGTCAGACCTATCAGAAACTGTAGTTCAGGCTCCTGACGTAGACGATGTTATTCGCATCAACGTCGTTGAACGAATTCTGGACCAGCCAGTTTACTCCCCCTTTCGTCGCGAGGGCACTGTCCGTGAATCAACACAGCCTGTCTACGTGATCAATCGCGACCAAATTGAAGCCCAGGGGGCTCGCACGGTGGATGAAGCCCTTCGCTATCTGCCGGGTGTGCTCAGTGAGGGCACGGCGGGTGGCCAATTGGGAGACCAGAGTGGTAAGTTTATTCGGGGGGATGGCTCAACTCAGACGCTAATGTAGCTGGGTGGTCGTCCCATTAAAGAGGAGGGGATGTTTGGCGCGTTTGACCTGTCGAACTTTACAACCGATGCGGTGGAGCAGATTGAGGTGCTGCCAGGTGGGGGGTCGGTGCTGTACGGGTCCAATGCCGTGGGCGGCGTCATCAATATTATTACCCGACGACCGCTTGAAGCAGATGGTATAGAAGCTACAGCTGGATTTGAATTGGGTAGTTTTGGCTATAACTCTCAGGTGCTGCAGGTGCGGGGGGCGACCGGTAATGTTGACTGGACCCTGGGCTATAACCGCACCGATGCGGACAATGATTTCCCTTTTAGTCTGACCACGACAGATTTTGAGGATACCCGCACCAATGCGGAGGTGCTGTATAACAATCTGAACTTTCAGCTGGCGGCGGACCTCAATGAGCGCAATCGGATACGTTTGGGGGCGCTGTATTTGACCAAGGATTTGGGGGTGCCTGGAGGGGTACCGGTGCCTGGCAGCATTGCGGGTGGGTTTAATGGGCTGACGGCAGACGACAACCAATATACGGAAAACCTACTGCTGGATCTGACCTATGAAGCAGAATTGGGTCAAGGGGATGATTCGCTGCTGACGGCACGGGTTTTTGGTGACTTTCTAGAGTCTACATTTTCCGACCCGGTCGCTGATAACGGCTTTGACAGTCCGTCAGAAGACAACGTTGACCAAACATCCTTGGGGGGGCAACTACAGCATGCCTGGCAGGTTGCGGACAGCCAAAATATTACCTACGGTATCGACTACCGCAATGTGCAGGCAACAAATGAGACAACGGCACTCTTAACGGGGCTAACCACTGAAAACTACGATGACAGCATTAATCAAACGGGGATTTTTGCGCGTTATCAGGCTGATGTGACCTCCCGCTTTAGCGGGAATGCCGGTGTGCGTCAGGACTTTAACGACCTAGCCGATGGCTCCTTTACGTCGTTTAACCTAGGAACCAGGGTGGCGCTGACCGACACCACTAACTTTCGCGCTAACTTTGCCCGTAACTTTCGTGTGCCCACCCTAGCGGATCTCTTTTTCTCTCCGTTCAACAACACCGATCTCGATCCTGAAACTGGCATTAGCTTTGATGTGGGGGTGGATCAACAGATTGGCGATCGAGGACTGTTTCGGTTTACTTTTTATCGCAACGAGGTGGACGATGCCATTGCCTTTGATCTGGTTGATTCTATTCCGCTAAATATTGGTCGGGTAGAATCTATTGGTATTGAAACAGAACTGAACTATCAGGTTTTGGACAGTGTGTTTGCGTTTGCTAACTATACTTGGAACCGTCCGGAGAGCAAGTACGGTCCAGAGCCAGAAGTTTATGGCAACTCTGTTCCCTTTACCAATGCGGACAGCTTTAACCTGGGTGTGGCCTATGAGCCAGGGGATGGGTTATATGCGGCTCTGTTTCTACATTCCATCAGCGATACCTTTGCCGATCGGGGGAATCTGGAAACCCTTGATGGTCGTACCACGTTGGACTTTAAGCTGCGCGTACCCCTAAGTGACAACTGGTCCTTAAATGCAAGTATGGACAACATATTTGATGAACAGTATGAGGAGTTTCCTGGTTTTCCGGGGGTAGGGCGTAGCGTCCAAGTGGGGGTGAAGGGGACATTTTGATCATGTGAGTAGGATAGGAGGGGCATATGATGTATTGGTTTGAAAGATTTGGCACTATGGGGTTCTCTCTACTAAGGTTCTCTTTGCTCAAGGAGGTTGCCAGGAAGAGGTTGTCCACGTCTGCCTCTATTGACTGCCCCTCCTTGGCTTGTGGTGCCTCTTCTCGTATGCCGTTGGTCTATGGTCAGAAGCATATGAGAGGGGGTAGTCGCATCGCACAATTTTGCTCAAGAAAATCTCTTGGTTATGCGAAGAGGCAAGTGAATTTGACAGCAGGTTTGCTAGTGGGACTGTTGGTAACGACGGGGTGTCGACAGCCTCCTTCAATCTTAGATTCTCCTAGTTCTGAAGGTGCTGACTGTGTTACCAGTTATGCGCCCGCCAAAGACTATTTCCCTGACAAAGTTCAGCTGGAGTATGCACCGGGCTTTTCGGTAGATTATTTTAATCATTATAAGGTTGTTACCGTTACTCAGCCGTGGAAAGCGGCGGCTGAAACCTTTGAGTATGTATTGGTCCAGTGCGGTACACCTGCACCCACAGAACTTTCAGATGCTCAGATTATTGAGGTTCCGATTAGAACGGTTGCTACCCTGTCTACGACCTATCTGCCCCACTTAGAGCTGTTAGATCAGACGGATGCCCTTGTGGGTGTGGATCAGTTTAATTTTATATATGCCCCTAACGTTCGCCAAAAAATTGACCGAGGAGAGCTGATCGAATTTAATTCGGGTAGAACCCTGGATATGGAAAAACTGCTGGTGGCTGCGCCCGATCTTGTAATGGCCTATGGTACGGGCGATCCCGATGTGGACAGCTACAGTCGCATTATGCAGGCGGGTTTGCCGGTGGCCCTAGTTGGAGAATATGTGGAAACGTCTCCCCTAGGGCGGGCTGAGTGGTTAATGTTTACGGCGTTGTTTTTTAACCAAGAAGCCAGAGCGCAGCAGATATTTACGGACATTGCCACGGAGTATAGCGCGCTGGTGGAGCTAACGGATACTCTGACGGAGCGACCGGGGGTCTTTACCGGTTTTAGTTATGAGGGGACCTGGTATATGTCGGGTGGTAAAAGCTATGCGGCGGCGCTGTTAGAAGACGCTGGTGCCGATTACCTATGGGCCGATAATGACTCCACCGTTACCATCCCGCTGGATTTTGATTCGGTGTTTGACCAGGCGGTGGCGGCCGATGTTTGGATAAATGTGAGCCAGGATTGGTTTAGCTATGGAGATGCGATCGCAACCGACCCTCGCTATGGCAAATTTAACGCCCTCAAACAGAACAATGTTTTTAACAACAATGCCCGCATGAACGATTTTGGCGGTAATGACTACTGGGAAAGCGGTGCCGTCAGCCCCCACCTAATTTTGGCTGACCTCGTTAAAATTTTTCATCCACAGCTGCTACCCGACCACGATCTGGTTTACTACCAAAAGCTAGAACCATGAGCCCACCCATCCTGTTAGCCCAGCTCACCGACACCCATCTGCTCGCCAAACCCACAGCCCAGCTACGGGGCTGTAACCCCTGGCAAACATTCAATACAGTGCTACAGACAGTGGCCCAGTGTCAGCCCGATGGGCTATTACTGACCGGTGACCTGGCTGAACAGGGTGAGCTAGATGCCTATGAACAATTGGTGGAGGCAATTTCACAACTCCCCATGTCCACCTACTGGCTCCCCGGCAACCACGATCACCTAGCAACCTTGCAACAGGTGTTCCAACAATTACCCACCAGTCAGGGACTAACATCTATCGACTTAGGACCATGGCAGCTGATTTTGCTTAACTCCGTTCTGCCCCAAGCCAAATTTGGCGAAGGGTATCTCTCTGACCAGCAGCTGCAGACGCTACGTACCCAGTTAAGCCAACACCCTGACAAGCCCACCCTAGTAGCTCTCCACCACCACCCGATTCCCATTGGTATTGATTGGGTAGACCAAATGCAGGTACAAAACGCCGATGATTTTCTTAATCTGATAAACCAGTTTTCAAATGTCAAATTAGTTGTTTTTGGCCACATTCACCATGAATTTCAGCAACATAACGGCATTGGCTTCTATGGCAGTCCCTCCACTTGTTTGCAAGTGACCTCAGTAGAGTCGGGCTTGACTGAGGAAAGACCAGGATTTCGACTGTTTTGGCTATATCCAGATGGAACCTATAAAACAGAGGTGAGACGGGTAAAGATTAAGCCGTCGCTGAGTTAGAGGATGAACCGATCGGTTAAATATGCCGTAGGGCAGCACCTTACAGATAAAATCCTCCCGAGGATCAGCAACGCCAAAATTAATAGTCTGGCTAAGGAAGAAGATCTTAATCAAGTTTTTATTTAAATTCATCCACAAACCATGGCCAACAAAACCCATCCCCTAAAAACCAGATCCCCAACCCTCCCCAAACTGTTCCCCAAACTACTAAAACTCTCCTCCATCAACCCCCTTAGCGGTCTTACCCTCCTTACCCTTACCCTCACCCTCACCTTTCTCCTCAGCCTCGCCCTAGGCTCCGTCCCCATCCCCCTGCCCGAAGTCCTCACCATCCTCCTCGGTGGTCCCGCCACCAAACCCGCCTGGCAAGAAATTGTTCTTAACTTCCGTCTTCCCCGTTCCCTCACCGCCATGGCCGCAGGTTCAGCCCTAGCCCTGAGCGGTCTCCAACTGCAGGCCCTCTTCCGTAATCCCTTGGCCGGGCCCTCCGTTCTCGGTATCAACGCTGGTGCTAGCCTTGGCGCTGCTCTGATTGTTCTCACGGGTGGCGGTGTTGGCTGGTTAGGACAGCTCAGTGGCGTGGGAGCCGCAAGTATGGGCGCTGCGATCGCAATGATTCTGGTCCTGCTCATGGCCCGCCAGGTCCGTAGTTCCCTGGCCCTGCTCATCTTTGGCCTCATGCTCGGCTACGTCACCACCGCCCTCGTCACCATCCTGCTCCACTTTAGCCGTCGAGAACAGACCCTCGCCTACCTTAGCTGGACCTTTGGCAGCTTTAGCGGTGTCACCTGGCAACAGATGCCCATTTTACTCACATTTGTTTTAGTCGGGTTGGTCATCTCCCAGCTCTCGTGCAAACCCCTAAACCTATTACTGCTTGGCGAAGAACAGGCCATGAGCCTGGGCCTATCCGTCACCGCTGTGCGCGGCTATCTCATATTTAGCGCCTCACTCCTGGCCGGCAGCATTACCGCTTTTTGTGGTCCCATAGCTTTTCTCGGGGTGGCCGTGCCCCACCTGGGCCGCAGTCTCTTTCGTACCCAAGACCACCGCCTATTGGTCCCCATTGTTACCCTGTTGGGGGCATTACTGGCCCTGGTGGCCAACAGCCTTGCCCAGGTCCCCGGCAGTCAAACTGTTCTACCGCTTAC
>CALBPH010000665.1 GCA_937899365.1 uncultured Leptolyngbya sp. | reverse complement strand
GGTTTCTCCCAGCTCTTCTCGAATGGTTCTCAGGGAGTGGGAGCCCACCTTCTCAATGGCTTCAAAAATAGGCACCTGACGCTCGGGGGACACCAGACGGTTGAGATCCACCTCCTGGTCCGATGCCATCAGGCGTTCGATGTGTTCAATGATGGTACCCAGTCGCAACCCTCGCTCAATGGCTATTTCCGACAGGGACAATCCCTGTTGATGCAACCTGTGGGTACTCAGCTGCGTAGCCGTTAGCTCATTAGGATCCGAAACAGCCGCTGACGATGCCACAGCATTGGGAGTTAGGTTATGGGACTGACAGAACTGTTGAATCTCTTGGGTAAAAACTTGGCCATACTGATCCAGCTTGCGTTTTCCCACCCCTGAAATAGCAGAAAACGCATCGGTAGTAACGGGACGCTGTTGGGCCATCTGCCGAAGACTGGCGTCAGCAAAAACCACATAGGGCGGCACCGATAGTTCATCGGCCAATCGTTTTCGCAGGTTGCGTAGCTGCCCCAACAGCAGGGTTTCATCAGCACTGAGCTGTATTTCCCCGGTAGATTTGCTGGTCTTGGTCACCTCATCTCGTTTGAAGACATGGATGTTGACCGGAATCTGTTTTTTTAAGACCTGCCAGCTGCCCCCATTGAGCTTAAGGACAGAATAACCGTCGGTGGTTTCCGCCAGGAGTTCCTGGTGGAGCAGTGACCGACACAGCTGTCGCCAGTCATCAACGCTGTGGTCCTTGCCAATGCCATAGGTGGAGAGCTGATCGTGCCCCAGCTCTAACAGTCGTTTCTTTTTAGCCCCCCGCAACACATCAATAACGTGGTTCATGCCAAAGCGCTCCTGACAGCGAGCGACACAGGAGAGAAACTTTTGGGCTTCAATGGTCCAATCTTCTAGGGGAACAGTGTTGAGACAGTAGTCGCAGTTTTTACAATCGCCCGGAAAGCTCTCACCAAAATAGCTGAGTTGGATTTTACGACGACAGACCGCACTCTCAGCGTAGTTAATCTCATGGCGCTGCTGTTGGCGGGCAATGCGCTGCTCCTGCTCGTCAGGGTTTTGGCTTATCAAATATTCGACGGTGGCCACATCGCCATAGCCAAAGAACACGGTACAGTTGGCCGGGTCACCATCCCGACCCGCCCGACCCGATTCTTGGTAGTAGCTCTCGATGGTGCGGGGTAAATCGTAATGGATCACAAAGCGCACGTCGGGCTTGTTGATACCCATACCAAAGGCAATGGTGGCCACGATAATGCGAACATCGTCGCGGATAAACTGTTCCTGATTTTCCTGTCGTTCCTGGGCGCTAAGACCAGCATGGTAGGGCAGAGCCGAAATGCCATCTTGCTTCAGGCGAAAGGAAATTTCGTTTACACGCTTACGGCTGAGGCAGTAGATAATGCCAGACCCTGGCTGCTGTTTAATGAGTTTAAGTAAATGGTCGTAGGTTTGTTTTGTTTTAGGTTTGACCTCGTAGTGCAAATTTTGCCGATTAAACCCCGAGACAAACACTTCAGGATCGTTCAGCCTCAGCTGCTGGCTAATGTCTTGCCGCACCCGCTCCGTAGCAGTCGCGGTCAGGGCCATAACCGGCACCTGGGGCATTTGCTGCTTGAGTTGAAAAAGCTGACGATATTCAGGCCGAAAGTCATGGCCCCACTCAGAAACACAGTGGGCCTCATCAATGGCAAAGGCGCTAATGCCAACGGTCTGCTGCAGCTTTTCTAATAACGGCCAAAAATTGGGACTCATCAGTCGCTCAGGGGCCAGGTAAAGCAGCTTAATATCGCCGTTCAGCAGGGCTTTTTCGCGACTCCGGGTTTCGTCTAGGGTAAGGCTGCTGTTAAGAAATGTGGCGGCGATACCGTTATCTTTTAAGCTACGCACCTGGTCCTGCATCAGGGCTATCAGGGGAGAAACCACAATTGTCACCCCCAATCTCAGCAGTGCCGGTAGCTGATAACACAGCGACTTACCACCACCCGTCGGCATAATAACCAACACATCTTGATTTTTAAGGGCCTGCTCAATGATGGTTCGCTGGTAATAGCGAAAGTCATCGTAGCCAAAAAAGTGCTTGAGAGCAGTTTCTAAGGATGGAAACGATGCAATGGTTGGTGCGCTAGCCATGGATGCGTAGAAATCGGTGGCTACTTATTTTAGTCTCCATCCCGTCGTCACCACGGGCGTAAAACCCACAAATCTAAACTTTATGGATTTCGTAACGAAAGGTAAACATTTTAGCGTCATGACGTTATGGCGGCTTGACGTCACAGGATGAGATGGGTATGGTTACTCCATGGGTAAACGTCCCGCACGTGGGTAAATGCTCCACAGGTAGGTAGATGCCCCGCAAATTATTGCTATTTATGTAAGGTTGATATGCAAGGCAAGCAGAAGGTCACGCTTTATATGCCCGATGACCTGCACCGCCAGCTTAAGATTCGTGCTGCGGTAGATGGAGCGCCGATGTCTGCCCTAGCTGAGAGGGCAATTGGTTTTTATCTAAATCATTCTGATGTCGTTGAAGGAATGCAGGGGACGGCTCATTTGGTATATGAATGTCCTTCCTGTACAACGTCAGTAGTGGTTAGGGATGGTGACCTCATGGAGGTTAAAGCCCATGCCGACTTGCATACGGAATCGTTAAGTGAAGTGCCCGATGTTGTTCCGAGTGCCGTGCGCTCTGATGAAGGGGAACTGGTTCCCTGTTAAGGATGTGATGTCGTAGCCTGGCTGCATTTTCGTGGCTGTGGCGTTGGGGTTTGGTTGGTCTGTTTGTATCGGTCGGCGTTGATAGGATCAAAACGATGAAAGAAGAACTCAAGGTCCTAATTAAAGCTCAGTATCCTCTGATCTATTTGCTTACGTTTGAGGAAGAAAGAGCTGAACGTACCATTGCTACGATTGCAAAACACCAGCCACAGCGTCGTCTATATACTTGGACGGTTACCCATGGCATTGTTGAATACGGTCAGGCACGGGGGTCGCAGAACAGCAATACGGTCTCTCCTGAGGCTGCCATTGATTGGGCAATTCGTCAGAAAGATGCGGGTATCTATGTATTCAAAGACCTGCATCC
This sequence comes from uncultured Leptolyngbya sp., assembly GCA_937899365.1. Classification (GTDB taxonomy): domain Bacteria; phylum Cyanobacteriota; class Cyanobacteriia; order Phormidesmidales; family Phormidesmidaceae; genus Leptothoe. The sequence goes on along the minus strand of CALBPH010000665.1, from coordinate 2,500 downwards.
ATTTATGGATTCGCCAGCGGTGACGCGCTGCTTGAGGGATGCGATCGCAAGTTTCAAAGGCACCAACAAGACCGTTATTCTCATGTCCCCGGTCCAGGAAATTCCGGTGGAATTAGAGAAAGAAGTCGTGGTTCTCGACTTTTCTATGCCCAGCATGGGAGAGCTGAACCAGGTACTCACAGCCGAGCTCAGCAAGGCCCAAAGTACCAACATCACCACCGATGTTAGAGAAAAACTCTTAAAAGCTTCTCTGGGGTTAACCGAGGACGAGGCCGAGAAAGTATTCCGCAAAGCCAAGGTTGTTGCCGGTAAGCTAACCGAATCTGAAGTTGATATTGTTCTATCTGAGAAGAAGCAGCTAATCCGTCGCAACGGCATTCTCGAATATATAGAAGAGGATGAAACCCTGGACTCGGTAGGCGGACTGGAAGAACTCAAGCATTGGCTCAGACAGCGCTCTAACGCTTTTAGCGAACGGGCTCGAGAATATGGTCTGCCCCAGCCCAAGGGCATGCTGATTTTAGGTGTACCCGGCTGTGGTAAGTCATTAATTGCCAAAACAACAGCTCGACTGTGGGGTCTCCCCCTACTGCGTCTAGATATTGGTCGGGTATATGATGGCTCTATGGTGGGTCGTTCTGAAGCAAATCTACGCAGTGCCCTACGCACAGCCGAATCTATTTCCCCAGCAATTCTCTTTATTGATGAAATTGACAAGGCATTTGCTGGTGGGGCCGGTTCAGGTGATTCCGATGGCGGCACCTCTAGTCGGATCTTTGGTAGTTTTCTAACCTGGATGCAGGAGAAAAAGTCACCTGTATTTGTGATGGCAACCGCCAACCGGGTGGAGAAGTTACCCAGTGAGTTTTTACGGAAGGGACGCTTTGACGAGATCTTCTTTGTTGATCTACCTAACGAAGAAGAGCGTAAAGAGATATTCAAAATTCATCTTGGTAAGCGACGTCGTGACATTGAGCGCTTCGACTTCGACCAGCTAACCAAGGTATGTGAAGGTTTTTCGGGGGCAGAGATTGAGCAAGGTTTAATCTCTGCAATGTATGAAGCGTTTGCCCAGGGCCGTGAGTTTAACCAACTCGATATTATCGCGGCAATTCGGGCAACATTACCGTTATCTAAAACCATGAGCGAACAGGTAACGGCGCTTCGCGACTGGGCACGACAACGTGCTCGCCCCGCTGCTTCATCCGTCGCTGAGTATCAGCGGATGGAGTTTTAACAGGCTTGTGTTAGGGGGTTTCCCCTAGCAGAGGGCTAGCCCTAGGGTTAGCAGTTTTCAGACAATGGCTTAGCAAATTGTCGCTGTTGTTGGTTTAGAAATAGTTCGGATCAGCAGCATCTAGTATTTACTACCGATTTGTTAATCTATTGGCTTTGCGTTTTTTTTAATCTCCCATTTTCCACTGGAGGAAACACCAATGTCTCACTTTAGTACTTTACGCACTAAGATCACTGAAGCTGAAATTCTCACTTCTTCTCTCAAGGACCTTGGCATCTCAGTTAAGACTGAAGCTGATGTTCGTGGTTACAATGGCCAGCGTGTACGTGCCGACATCGTAGCTGTTCTAGAAGGTGAGTACGATCTAGGCTGGTCTCGCAATGCCGATGGCTCTTTTGATCTGATTGCTGACCTTTGGGGTGTTGCTAAGAAGCACAACCAGACTGAGCTAATCAACTCCATTAACCAAAAGTATGCGGTTAACCGGACCCTAGCAGAAGTCAAGCGCCCCGGTTTGCAGAACGCCAATGTGAAGCTTGTCCTTCAGTAGCTAATCGCTACTGCTACTGCTTCCTATACGCGTTCCCGCGCAGTGTTCAGGCTGGCTCATCGAGAGCCAGCTTTTTTGTTGAAACGTGTATGATCGTATAGCAAACGCTCTGATTCATTAGAACGGTTGCGCACCAGGTTAGCTGTGGCGGCTGCTTGGGGCTTTCGGGGATATGCATTGTCTTAACTAACCTGACAGATGCAATAAAAGCTTAAAAAGTTTATGAAAACAACCGCATTAGAAACTACTGCTTCGACTGATATTTTGCCAATCTTTCAGGCATTTGCTGAATCTTACCGGCTGCAAGTGATCGAGCTACTGCGCGATCGCGAACTGTGCGCCTGCGACATTGCAAATCACCTGGAAATTAGTGCGTCCAAGCTTTCCTTCCATCTCAAAACATTACGAGAGGCAGGACTAATCCAAGGTAGGCAAGAAGGCCGCTGGATCTACTATCGGCTAAACTTGCCGCAGTTTGTCGTATTAGAACAGTATCTGTCTGAATTTCGACGTTTAAGCCCGATTTTACCTGCGCGCAACTGCCCTGATTAAGCATTTTCGCTAACCACGTTTACACCGAGAAAGCAGCTCATCGCGTTGGCTGTGGGTAGTCTCTCGATTGGCCGCGTAATTTTTTAACCAGTCGTATCCTTGGGCACTGGTTCCGTGTAATGGGAATATTCTCCCAATCTACCCAGGCATCGTTTTTACTA
>CALBPH010000664.1 GCA_937899365.1 uncultured Leptolyngbya sp. | reverse complement strand
CCAACCCCCATTACCCAAGTTGTACGCCATGCCTTAGAAACCTTATTTCACGGTGGCAGCGACTCCCTCGTTGCTCGTGCTGTCGGTAGTGCTGAAGGCACCCGCACCCCCGATGGTGGCTATACCGCTGCCTACTATGGCCATGTTGACCCTGGCAACCACAAGTGGAACCTGGGCAGCTTTTCCTATCAGCATGGGGCCAAATCTCCTGTCGATGCCGATGACAAACAGCTCAAGCGACTATACAAACAGGCCCTTGACCTAAGGCAACAGGCCAGCCAACACCAGGTCACCCTTTCCCTAGCCGAAGAACTTAATGGCATCGACCTGGCCAATCAAGCACCGCTGGCTGCCCTGGACCGGGGCTATATTGACTGGCTTGCCATTGCCCGACAGCAACCCTTGGGCGAAGCTGATCGGATTATTTGGGCCAGAACTCGCGCCTTTCTCGATCCCGATAGCGGTCGCTGGAATGCCCCTGGTCTTGGCAATACTCTAAACTCCATCCGTTGGGACCAGGCCCGACGGCAACAAGCTGTGCAACAAGCCATTGAAATGAACTGAGGCAGGTGAGCAACAACACAACCAAAACCAACGAAAATCACAAAATCCAGTTTGGAATGCTCCTGGAACAGACTGAATCCCTACACAGAGAAATAAACGATGAGAAATCACCCGCTCTCCTATCTCTCAAATCCTCTAAACAGCACAATCCAAATCCCCTTGGCAGCCATGTCAGGGGATTTTTTATCACGTAACATACTGTGAATTCTGAAGCGACTCTAGAGTGACCAAGCACCTTACTCGATAAGTTTTTCCAATTTAAAATTTCTCAGATTTAGTGTGTGCAGATGTCGCATCCTACATTAGTATGTTGACCATCAATCACTGACGTGCGATGTCGCACGTCAGCCCTCCACCTCATCCCCCATACCTAAACATGGCGACAGTAGTAGCTTTCTTTAATATGTCCGGGGGAGTTGGCAAAACTACGCTGACGATGAATATCTCCCATTTACTTGGGGAGCAGCATGTCAACACCCTTGCGATCGACATGGATCCGCAAGCCTCACTGACCACTTTTTTTGGCCTCGATGCCTACGGTTTAGAAGCAACCATCTTTGACAGCTTAATGAACCGAGCACCCTTGCCCATTGATTCCACCCACTGGTGTGATCTCGTTCCTGCAAATCTTCAGCTTGCCCAGGCAGAATTACTGCTAGCTGGCGAACTACGTCGAGAGTATCGCCTCAGAGATACCCTTGAGCAGGCACACAATAAATACGATGTCATCGTTATTGATGGCCCTCCTAGTTTAGGCTTGCTTTCCATCAATTGTCTGGTGGCTGCCGACTTCTTATTGGTACCCCTCAGCACCAATTACAAAGCAGTCGAGGCAACAATGGGTCTCCTCCGAGTCAGCATCGAACTTGCCCAAAAAGTAAATCCCGACTTGAGAGTACTGGGTCTCATTCCAACCATGTACGACAAACGTACCTCAGGTTCACGCAGGGCCAATGATGCCATTCATGAAATTGCAGCACAGCTGCAGCTACCCATGTTTGACGGCATGAATGTATTTGATCCAGTACCCGTGCGCACTGCAGTGAGCGACTCACAGGAAGCCCATCAACCCCTTGCCCAATTCGATCCCAAAAATGACTGCCTTAAAGTCATGCGAGCAATTTCTAAAGCCATTGCCCAGCAAGTTGAGGTAACTGTATGAATTCAGCGACTAAACTACGCTCTACCTCGATGGTAGGCAATATTTTAGGAAATTTAACCTCTGAGGATACGGCCCAGACCATAGCGTCTGTTGAGAATCCAACAGCAGATAATTCTTTCATTGAACTGCCAATTGCCGAAATATGGCGACCCAAACAGCAACGTCTTTTCTTTGATCCCCAGGAGATCGAAAAGCTCAAAACCGCTATTCAAGAAGAAGGATTTCGCGGAGCCGTCTTAGTTACTCCCCTCCCTCCAAAAAGTGAGGCCCTGTCCCAAGGCTTTAAATATGAATTGGTCTTTGGTGCCAGTCGTGTCAACGCTTGCGAAGAACTCGACCACGAAATCATTCGTGCTGAAATTCAAGAATTAACCCCACAGCAAGTCAGACGCATTCGCTTCGATGAGAACATGGTGCGCAATAACCTCAATGCCTTTGAGGTACTTTTGGGCTACCTGGAATTAATGGCCGATGAAGCTGACGTCACTCCAGATGTGGTTGAGCAAGAGCTGAACCAGATGAGCAATTCTGCCAAACGTGGCAATGGTATATCAGAGGATATCAAAACTCGTCTGGAAACATATCAGACGATCCTTGACCGATATAATGGAGGCAAACTCACCAGCTTTCGCACCAAACTGATTAAGTTTAGAAGCCTCCCCGATGATGTCAGACAGGCATTAGATGCAGGACAAATTGACGCATCGAAAGCCCTTGAGATAGGTAGCGTCAAAGACGATGAAGATCGCGACGATTTACTATCGTGGATTATTGACGTGAATCCACCGGTCAAGGAAATCCGTCAAGCCAAGCGTCAACAAGCAGAGTCTAAGAATATTACCAAAGAGAAAAAGCCATCTCCAAATATGAAACGGGCCACAACAGCCGTTGATGGGCTGAGTCTGCTATTGAAAGGCGATGTCTTGAGAAAGAAGAATAAGCAGGTTGGCACTATCCTTGATCAGATCAATGAATTAGTCGCTCAACTTCAGGAGCTAACCTGACGTGCGACGTCGCACGTCAGGTTCAGAGTTAGGTCTAATCTGGTAGCAAGCCAATGGTTGCAGAAGCAACTTATGGAGTGTTGAACGGTGGAAGCTGGCCTGGTCAGACTGGTTCTACTTGGACCTGCGGGGACATCAGAACCAAACTGGCTTGACACCCATAATCAGCGGCTACTGGCGGCTCAAAAAATAGACGGCTATACTATTGGACAGCTCAGCCGCTGATAAAGTCGCGAAGCTTATAACTAGGCCTACATAGCGATCGCAGGTGCGCGCTATACGGGTAACCCAAGAAAATACCCCAACTGTTAAGGCAGACAGGGTCTATCTTCGGTTGCTATGTAGTTCTAGCTATAGCAACCCAACGGTGTGGTTTCTTTTTAAGAACCATACTGTTGGGTTGCCATAGTTAGCGTCCTTTTAAGCACCTCTGAGCCTCATATCAAAGAGGACTCATCATGTCTCAACATAAGAAAAAATCGCCACCAACCGTGGCGATCTTCGCTGATGGGCAGAATATTAATCTGCTTAAGCACAGCCAACCGATCATTGCATTCGCCAAAACACTAGGGCGTATCTCCCAGTTATCGGCCTACCATAACTGGCGACAGCTCAAGGAAGCGAAAGCACAAAAACTTCTGACCGATGGCTGGCTGTGTATTGATATTGCAGGCAACGGCAAGAATAAGCTCGATGCATTGCTCATCCAACACTGCCAGCGACTATGCAGCACCTTAAAACCTGATGTTGTTGTACTGGTGACGGGTGACAGTGACTTTCGATGTTTGATCGAAACTTGCCAACGCTCAGACCTGCGGGTTGTAGTGATTGGTCGCCGTAACTATGTCAGCCACTGCTTCCACCGCTTGATACCCAAAGGAGTGCATTACATTGAGGACTTGAGGATGGCGGCCATCGGCTAATTATCTGGCGGCACCAGGCGAGGCTGTGACCTAGTAACTGTCTCGCCTGGTGACTGTTTGAATCAAAACAGCCAGAGTCATTAGCCTGAACCAAAAAGTGGACAAATTTTAACCAATCCAAAGGTGCTCCGTCTCATAAAATTCTCCACGTTGCTCCAGTCTAAAGTCACCCAAGAGTGCCGCCATCCACACCTCCACCAATGGCATCTTCACTTGTCGCTGTAGATCAATTAGGCGTTGAGGAGCACCAGTCCGTTTCATAGATAAGTTCTCGATCCAAGTCGATACATTCTCTGAATGCGCCCCGGCCAGCGCTGGCTCCTTAACCGCTTCCTCCGTTAACGCATCCACTAACGCCAGAATAGCGGCTTTATCCACTTCCCCCGCTACAGCCTCCTCATCAGCCACGGGCTCAAGCGGCTCGC
>CALBPH010000663.1 GCA_937899365.1 uncultured Leptolyngbya sp. | reverse complement strand
GACAGGGGTGGGTGAGGTACGAAATGGGGCCGGGGTGTATGGTTTGCGGCGGGCATTTGTGATGGCAGGAGCACAGACACAGATTTTGAGCCTATGGCAGGTGAGTGATTTGGCGACGAAGGATTTGATGGTGGGGTATTACCAGCAGCTACAGGCGAAGCGGGGACGCAGTGAGGCCTTGCGAGAGATTCAGCTGGCGATGTTGGAAGGGGACTATGCCCATCCGTATTATTGGGCAGCGTTTATCCCGTCAGGGGATTGGACGCCAATGAGATAAGGGTTGATAGAGTTAGTCAACAACGCGGGTTTGGATAAATCCATAATTACCTTGGGCAAAGCGAACATGGATCCATGGCTCTCCGGTGTCAGCCAGAATAAACTGTTGCAGTACAATAATTCTGGCAGGCGGCTCAAACGTAGACGTCTCGCCATGCCCTGGGGCTATCCATACGGTGGCGGGTTGTCGAAGTTCTGCCAGCTGATAAATTGTCCGAATATCTTGGATCCCATTTTGGAAAAACTGGCGAAATCGGTAGGCTTCCTGACAATCTGCTTGTATCGCCGGATCGATGATGGCGGCACAGCCTTCAGCAGTTGGGGTAAATAGGTCTTGAGCGTGGGCTTTGCTGTTAGCTACGATAGCTAGCAGGGCTGTAAAGGTAGCCAGTAACAGAGTTTTCATAAAGAGAGACTCAAAAGATTTATTTCTATATTCACAATATTCGCCGCTAGAGATTCTGTTCAATGGTAGCAAGACGATAGCTGGTGCTGCGTCCACCGCCAGGATTTTGGATGAAAATACCTCGGGATACAAAATCCTGAATATCCCGTAGTGCTGTATCTGTTGAACATTTAGCCAGCTTGGCATATTTCGAAGTAGTCATATAGCCCTTAAAGTTGTCCAGCATCCGGTTCAGAATCAGACGCTGTCGCTGATTCACAGTTTGCTGGTTCACATAATTCCAGAGCTGAGCTTTATAGAGGACATTTGCCAGGGTTTCATTCGCATTAGTCAGGGCACGTCCCAAACAATCAATGAACCGTTTCACGACTAATGGGGCCCGAAATGATCTGCATTGCTCCCGCTGATTCTGGTCGCCAGCTGCCAACGGTAATCTGATGCATGCCGCTCCATCTTGTTGGAAATAGTGCCGCATGCCAACTAAATAGACGCTCCGGTGTTAGGGGGGCCCTATAGTTCTGAGTCGCATCCAGCATCATCTCAACAATGCCTTCAATATCTCGACTGGTGGGCATTAAACCGCCAATGTCGATTCCTAGCCGTTGAGCAATAGACGAACGAACAGCGTCTGGATCCAATATGGCTCCTTCAATCGCTGATGATTTGACAACTTCATTTGTCAGGATGCTCAGGCTGGCCTGTTGCTGTAAATCAAACCCGACAGACGCCATCCGCCCCAACAACCATCCTTGGCGATAGCGGATTTCTGCTAGTTTTACAGCCAGCGCTGAACTATCCCAGATAAAGCGAGGCCAGTTTGGATGCTCATAAATCCAGGTCATAATCGCCGCACTACCACTGATGATTTAAGGTTTGAACCAAGCTGTGAAACGTGCTGTTTACTAATCGCCAATGGTTAATAATAGTTCGAATCGGTGATTCACCGCACTTTCTGCGGTAATAGCAACGGTGATTCACCGCAAGGGCAATTCGTTTAGCGCTTCCATCCATGTCAAAATTTTGAATGGGTGAATAGGGTTAATCCTAATGAAACAATCAGATTTCGCAGCTTCTGACAATCGCATTAGACAGTCTGTCATTCAAGTGGATGCGTTTACTGATCAGCCATTTGCGGGGAATCCGGCTGCCGTATGTGTCAGTCCAGCACCGCTAAACGAAACCTTGATGCAGCGGATTGCAACGGAGATGAACCTGTCGGAGACGGCATTTCTCTATCCGTTAGCGGAAGCGGGCAACTATAGCCTGCGCTGGTTTACGCCGACGGCTGAAATCGATCTCTGTGGTCATGCCACCCTAGCCAGTGCCCATGTGCTGTGGACCGAGGGTCATCTGGCAGCAGGGATGACCGCAAGGTTTCAGACGAAGAGCGGTGAGCTCTTAGTTGCTCCGCAGGGGGAGCTATTGCGGATGGACTTTCCCACTCAGCCGGTCCAAGATGCATCGGTTTCGCCTAACTTAGTTGGGGCTATGAATCATGCTGATATTGTTCATTGCTCGCGCAATCGGGTAAATATTTTGGTGGAGTTGCGATCGCAAAAAGCCGTTGCTAATCTCATCCCAGATTTCGATAAATT
>CALBPH010000662.1 GCA_937899365.1 uncultured Leptolyngbya sp. | reverse complement strand
AGTCTAGACTCGTTATCATCTGATTTTACTGTCCAAAATTAGGGGTTCATTTCAGGTGTTGAGTCCCCACATAACTATTTTTACTCGGCAGACCGAAGGCTTAGAGGGCTCACCTCAGCTGGGACTAGCGTTAGGAGTGCATCACACGCGAGATTTTTTGGTGGAGGAGATTGGAACACTGGCGATGGTACAAGTAGTGGCCGAAGGTGTGAGATGTGCGATCGCAACTGCCAATCTCACACACGAAAACGTCCACTTTGTCCAAATCAAATGCCCCCTGATTACCGCATCCCGCAATACCCAAAGCGTATCCACCATCACCCAAGACAGCTACAAATCCATGGCCTACTCTCGTGGTGCAGCTGCCTTAGGAGTGGCCTTAGCCCTCGAAGAAATTCAGCCAGAACAGCTAACCAATGCCAATATTTGCACCAATTATCAGCTATATTCATCAGTCGCCTCTACATCAGCCGGCATCGAACTGCAAAACTGCGAGATTTTGGTCTTAGGAAATGCTGTCAACTCCCATAGTAATTATCTCATTGGCCATAGTGTAATGGAGCATGCACTGGACACCGCAGCAGTTCAACGGGCGATACCAAAAGCGACAAACCCTGGCCAGATCATCAATGTCTTCGCCAAAGCAGAAGCTGACCCATCAGGGCGGATATTAGGCTGTCGTCATACCATGATCGATGATTCTGATATTAATCATACCCGTATGGCCAGAACGGTTGTGGGAGCTGTCTTAGCCTCGGTGATACAAGACCCGATGATCTACGTATCTGGTGGTAGCGAACACCAAGGCCCCTCGGGGGGTGGCCCCTAAGCCATCATTAGCCAAAAAGGGTTAAGTCAAAATAGATGAGCGTTTAGGAGCTGTGCCTTCAAGGCTAGCTCAGCGATTAGAATTATTGCCGTTGCTGATTTAGAGGATGAACCGAGCGGTGAGATATGCTGTGGGACAGTGTCTCGCAGAGAAAATCATACCGAGGATCAGCAACGCCGAATTATTAACCAGTCAATGCCATAGTTCTGAACCTGAAAGGCTGTGGCGTTGACCATGACAGAAATAATTTAGAGCTGAACGCTTACCGCGGGTGCAAGAAAAGTTAGTTTAAACAACAGCAGCACCCAAAATAATTACCAAAACCCTTTCTCACATTCCAAACGCTTAATCAGAGAATTGTTGCAACCAGGATAGATAACAACCAATCTTCTCTCATAAACCCATTAGAGAAAATATTGATAACACAATTGAGTGCTGCTTTCGTCTTGATGATATTGAGTCTTGAGATTCAGCTATACCAACCTCCTCAGCTATCGTTAGCCTTGTGACCTGGTCTGTTGAGGGAGCTATTTGCTCCACCCACACTATAGATCTCTTGAGAAGTACTTGGGATACATGAGATGAAAGTTCACACTTGAAAAAGTAGTACTCTCAATTTGACGCATGGCTTGGTCTACCGTGCTTAGCAGGCTATCTCGATCTGCCTATTATTTCTTGTTCAGACATAATTGTTTTCTTGCAATCGATACCCAACACCGTGCACGGTTTCAATCAGCATCTTCGGTGCACCTGCGACTTTTAGTTTGTTGCGTAAACTCTTAATGTGGGCTTTGACCGTCTCTTCGTCGGGGGGGCTTTTCATGGACCAAGGGGACTCTAATATAAATGGGCGACTAAGTACCCGTCGCCCGTTACGCATTAATAATTCTAAAATCGAAAATTCTTTGGGTGTAAGCCTTAGTGCCTGTTTGTTATAGGTCACGTCATAGGTGGTTGGATCTAAACTGAGGTTTTCCCAAGTAAGGGCCATGGGCGATTGCCCACTACCCCGACGCAGTAAAGCCCGAATCTGAGCCAACAGCTCAGACAGGTCAAAGGGCTTAACTATATAGGCATCTGCCCCAGCATCTAACCCCCGCACTTTATCTTGACTGGTATCCCGTGCCGTCAACATCAGTACCGGTAGCTCATATCCACGGCTGCGTATGCGCTGGCATAGCTGAATCCCATCCAGGTAGGGCAGCGTCACATCTAGCAGCGTCAGGTCGTAGTCCATTAGCTGCATCTGACACCAGCCCGATTCACCATCTTTGACGGTGTCCACCACGTAGTGCTAGGCTTCTAGAACCTCTGTCAAAGACACTGTAAGTTGACAATC
>CALBPH010000661.1 GCA_937899365.1 uncultured Leptolyngbya sp. | reverse complement strand
CAGCGTGACTTGACCAAGTATGCCTTAGCAAAAATCCTTGCTGAGATGGATGGCAGCGGAAAACCGCCCAGTCAGTATACGAGTCGCCTTGCCAAGGTTTTTGACGATCCTAGAGGGCGAATCTTCGGTAATTTGGAAGAAGTCATTCAAGCACTAGGAGGTGAAATCATTATTCGGTGGACCGATACCACCGATCAGGCTGTGCGCTAGTTACGTACATCCACGTATCGCAGAATACACAGAAATAGCAAAAAACCCAGAGCTGGCAGGCTCCGGGTCTAATTTCGAAAACAAAATTTGTTGAGTTAATTATGACACATAAATCCCACCTTCGGCTAACCCCAGCCGAGGTAAAGGTGCATTGGGAAAAAGGTGACTACACCCCTAAAGGATACCTGCATCATTTGATATTGGCGCACAGAAAACCGGGATGGGCCTGGCGCATCGATAACGTTTCTCAGTTTTGCCGTGACTGGGAAATCCCCCGCAGCACTTTCTACAAAGCGAAAGCGGCCCTGGTTGCGGATGGATCGATTGAAGAAAAAATCATTGGCTCAGTTGAGCTAACAGCCATTAGTACAAATGAATGTACACAGCCAGAGACAGGTGTCTCTGATGAGAGACAGTCAGTCTCGGATCTGAGACAGTCAGTCTCGGATCTGAGACAGTCAGTCTCGGATCTGAGACAGTCGCAGCCTGTAACAGTAGATAACAAAGAGGTCTGTGCCCCTACATCTTTAAACAACTCTTTTACAACTACCTACACAGGCTCAGCAGGTCAGGAAAGTGTAGGTGGTGGTGAGTCTGAGCATGGAGAAGATCGGACTACGCTTCATGATCAAAATTCAGGTCATCCCAACGAAGCAAGTAACCCAGTAAAAGACGACTTTACGCCGCCAATTCTCCAGTCAGCGGAAAAATTTGGAGTGAATGTGAATGACCGGAAGCTGCGGCAAGTCGTAGAGCAATGGCCCGATCGCGTGGAGACCGCGATCGCTTGCTTGGAGGAAAAACAGTTAACCGTTAAGCATCCCACCCGGTATCTAACCCGTGCCATCGAGGACGACTGGAGACCTGTTAATCAAGTCACTTGTAGCGACTGGCGGGAATGGTACGACGAAGCCTATAAACGTGGCCTGGTGAAGGCATCGCAGCGTCAGGATAAGACGATTATGGTTCTGACGATTGATGAGCATTGGATTCCGTTTGAGCAGCTGCGGCGACAAAGGTGGGAGGAGTTAGAGGCCCAGCTGCAGCCGATCACGGTCCAGGCTGAGCACCCTATAGAGGCAATTGAAACGACAGCTGTTCCCCTGCTGGAGAGCTAAATCATGCCCATGGATAGGAGTCTGTATCCCAGTGATTGGGATGAGATCGCATTGGCGATCAAGAACGATGCGGACTGGCAGTGTAAAGCCTGTGGCCGACCCTGCCGACGACCAGAGGAAACCTTTGATGAGCTATACCAGCGCTTGCCCAGCTACTGGGAGCCCTACTGGTGGAGCTGGGAAGAGTCCGACTATGAACGGGTGAAGATAGCCAGACCGCACCGGTTCAAATTGACCGTGGCTCACCTCGACCATAACCCGCAGAATTGCGATCGCAACAATCTTCGTGCCTGGTGTACCCCCTGTCATGCCCGGTATGACCTCAAGCAAATGGGGCTGAAACGAGCACTCAAAGCAGAACGAGCAGGCCAGCTCAGGATTGAGGGCTTGTAATGCGATATTCCGGCACCCAACTATCAGCCCTGGCCCAGGTCGAACCCTATGAAATTAATCGACCCTGTTCTGGGGGAGACCAACCCTCACCTATAGAGCCATCGGCAGCTGCGGACAACACTAAACCTAGAGTCCGTAAGCACCGCCCGAAAGGAAGCGCTAGCGGGTGGTTAGAGACAAGAACCGGAAATAAGAAACGGAAGAAGCCCAGCGTTAGCTATATCTACAAATGGGATAGCCCAAAGGGGCGAGTTAGTGAGTACGTAAAGACTTCAAAGGTTTCGGGTGTAAATAGAATGCTGACCGAAAACCGCCCAGCGCTGGAGATCCTTGAGTTTGTAATTGAGGGTAAAAAGAAACCCTCTAAATTGGCTCAAACGTTATTAGCTAATAGCAATTCTGTTCCTATTCAGATGAGTCTATAAGATTTCCCCCAGAACAAACCCATCAGCATACTGATAGATTGCTGATGGGTTTGTTGAATCTGACAATGGACATACTAACTTCTATTGTTTCTGGTAAGTTAGCCAAATCTTTACCCGAAGACCAGAAAAACCCCGTAAAAATTTTTTTTCTGTGTCTTCCATAATATGGGAGCTGCAAATAAAAAAATATTTCTCATGACCGACCAGAAATCTACCGTTGAACAGCAGATTCGCCCGAATATCCTGCAGGACCAATTAGGTATTAAAAAGGATGCTTATTACTCTTACCTAAAGCACTTGGGAATCAAGGCTGAGAAGGATTCTGATGGTAAAGCGTTTCTCACAGAAGGTCAGGCAAATTCTATTCGGTTACTACGTCAGCACGTAGTTGATGGGGGCAAGATTGAGGAATTTGATATTCATAAGGCGATTGAGTCAGCGCTGGCGGTATCGGATGGTGGTGAGCTGAGCCAGGTGGAACCGGAGCCGGTGAATGTGGACCCAGCCGAGGATTTAGATATGGAAATGCTGTATCTGAAGGCTTCTAAGATGGCTGTGCAGCGGCTGACGGCAGGTGAGCAGGTAGTAGCAGCTATGGCCAGTCAGATGACCTATGAGGATTTGCACCCCACGGTACGGGCTGAGGTGGACCGAGTGCGGGAGGCGTCTGTCCCAAAGTTCAATCCTCAGGAGGTTGCTGCAAACCTTCTGAACCAGTGTCGCCAGCAGATGGCCGAGGTGGCAGCGTAGCCCCTAATCAGTCAGAGGGGTTTAAGCGTGTGTGCGCTGCTATCGAGTCGGGTAGCAGCGTTTTAGTTATTGCTGAGCTTGGCATGGTGGGGACGATGCCCCAGGACCTGGTGAAGCGTTACGGGTCTGAGTTTGCCATTGCAACCGCCATTTACAAAGGCAGTGGTAAAAAGTTCTTCGTCTCCATTGCTGAGCAGTTGGATATCCCAACGACTGAGCCTAAGTACAACAAAGATGGTGAGCCAGTCGGTGAAAAGGCGTTAACCATGGATGCGCTCAAGGATGAGATCGCGGAGAACATGAGAGCTGACACTCTGCTTATCTTCCCTGAAGCTAAGCGGCTGACAACAGGGGTGAGGTATTGGTTAGAGGATGCGATCGCAAACGGCGTAAAGGTAGTTTGCTTTGCAGCGGCTAACCCTCAGCGGGATATTTTCTTGGAAATGCTAGAGGTGGAGTTAGAGCTACCCACTGACCGAGCGATTAGAGAAACGATGCAGGCCGAAGCAGATCGGCTAGGGTTGAAGTTGGACCGTTCGCGACTGGCAGAGCTGCAGCCGTTGGCGGGGCGTAACCCGATGTTGGCTAAGAAAGTGATTAGGAATGAGCGGTTAGGACTGAACCAGGAAGCAAGTCCCCAACATACTCAATACGTGGTGATAATGCCGATTTTGATCGCCTGTCTGATGGCGTTTGGAGTAGTGCGATTTATTGGGATGGGAACGCGGAATAAATCGCTGTATATCTTTGGTGGTGTTGCTTTGATAGCGGGTATGACGTTGAAGCAGGTAGGGCAAGTGCGAGGGGCGCGGAAACGTTTAGGGCAATGAACTTTGACAGATTAGAAGTGTAAGGCAGAGTGATAGTCTGAAGAGAAATCTTCTAGATTAATGCGCTGATATCTTCTCCACATTCGTCCGCTAAGAAGCATAGAGCCCTGAACCGTAATCCCACTACCTCATCGTAAAGGGGATTAAGCTTACACATTGGTGGTATGTGAGCTACTGTGCGGCCAAATAACACAACGTCGCGTTCGAAAGGACATTGTGATGGAATAAATTTGGCAATACGACGTGCAATTGTAGGATTCTTGACTTCTAGACTGTCAATCCAAAAACGTATTGGCCGTAAAGGTCTGAATTGCACATAGTTAACACTGCCAGGAAAGACTAGTCCAAATACTAGAGAAATAATTAGTGCAATGGGATATATGACAACTACTAAAACAAGATTGATAATAACTACCAAAATAAAATTAATAAGTTGTATGCAAGCCTGTACTTGTAATGCAGATGCTTTTGATTGGGCAATTTTATCAAGACCTTGTTTTCGGAGTCTGCGCAATGCCATATCTTTCTCATGTTCATGAGAAAGATGGTCTTTAGTGGAATGATTTCCAAAGACAATATCGTTAATAACATCAATGACAATACTCAAGTGTTTGTCATTGCTAGCTAATAAAAGGAGCGCATCAAGATGATTTTCTTCTGTTTTAGATATTGGATTTTGTGCCGTTAGCAATGAATAGTACTGCTGAGCTAATTCATTTGAGTTTTCATCGGGGATAGGTTGAGGTAGTTCTTCTCGCTCCTCAAGGCCAACTGCTTTAAGCTGTTTAAGAGCTTCAATGTTTTCGTCTATCTCATTGAAGTGGCTGTTATCTAATAGGATTATTTCGTCTATTGCGGATAGAAGATTGCTCAAATTATTATCTGATTTGGCTATTTTAAGTATTTCTTCGAATTTATCTAGATCTTTCTCCGATAAAACTTTTTTGGTTGAAAGTGAATAATACTGAATAGATATTGAATGTAAACGAACTCTTTCTATGTATTCAGGATTATTTTCTGCATCTCTTTCAATTTTCTGACCAATTGCAGAGAAGCTTAGATTGCCTTGTAATTCAGGGAATCCAACAGTATATGTTCTTCGTAAGCTTGTTATGAAATTATCAGTACTCATGGTCGCCACCCTTTTTATTCTTAATAGAATAGAAGGCATCTTTCAATCTGCCAAAGGCGCGTTGCCCTCTTTTTCGTAAAGCAGCTAAGGAGGCTGTCTCATCTGTATTATTTTGAATATCTGTCCAAGAAAGACCGTTAACAAAACGAGAATTTATGAGTTGATTTTCCTGAGGTGTTAAATATGTTAGCGCCTGCTTTAGAATTGATTTATTTTGGTCATTAGAGAAGGCAGGTTCTGCTTCTTGATCAGGTTGAATTTCTGCAGATAGAGAAGTTTTAGCGATTCTCTCTATGCGTACTTTTTCTCTAGATAATTCTGTTCTTTTTTCAAGCACTATAAGAAAACAGGTATGTCTTAGCCAGGCTATATAATCATCTATTTTCTCGCCGTTTTCAATAGATTTTCTTGTTCGTAAATAAGCCTCTGAAAGGATTTCTTTAGCATCAAATATGTCATGTAAATTTCTCTGCTTCAGATGATAATTAATCCAAAGCAGAGGTTTAAAAGGGGCTATTGAGCCAGGGGATAACAAGCTAATGATGAGCCTGTCTAACTCTTCCAAGTGCTTTTCAATCTTAGCGTTCACGGTCTTTACGCCCCCTCATTTTCTGAATTGAGTGGTTCCGTCCGAAATCACTAGTCATGATTTTGGTTAACGTTAGTGTGTTTAACGTTGAAATGTCCCAGAGTTCTGATGAGGTCAGTTACCGCGCTGATCAAAATAGCAATCGCTAACACCATGGCAGCTGTACTGCCTCTGTATTGATTAAAGGCAGGTATATCCGTGTTTGATGTGGGATAGGACTCTTGCACGGTGAGAAGTAACTTTGATGATTGGTGTTGCATACTTTACGCGCTCAATTCACTACTGATATGAGGCAGAACCGTGAATTGTGTGACATGTAAAATTTACGAATAAGACTTGCGGAATCCTGATGCTTTGTGGCTCAGTACATTTGAATGTTATGCTGTACTGAAAAAAGTGAGTACTGTGACGCTTTTTCAAGGTCACCTTATAAAGGTTGGGAAATTTAAGGTAGTTTGCTTAGATATGGTTAATGCTGGCTATTACCCACGCTGCGATCGCAACCGCTGGCGTCTCCCTACTCCTGGGCACTGCCGACCCATTGCCCCTAGTCCTGGCCGTCTTAGGCTCCCAGCTGCCAGACATAGACACTACCACTAGCGTAATTGGCCAAATCTGTTTCCCTGTCAGCTCATGGATTGAGGACCGTTACCCACACCGAACCGTTACCCACTCGCTGATCGCTACTTGCTGCCTGGCGGGGACTGCCCTGGGAAGTGGTTTGGTTTTGGGGGTGATAAAGCCACTGATGGCATTGCCGCTGGGGCATCTCCTCTCATGTTTTAGTGATTCATTTACGTTGAAAGGAGTGCAGCTTTGGTGGCCGACTCCGGTATGGTGCATCAGTGTGTCTAACCCAAAGCGGCGACTACGCACGGGTGGACCGGGTGAGTATTGGGTATTGGCAATTGCTGTGGGCTTGCTGATGACGGGGCTATGGTTAGCCGGTGCGGGTGGAGTGCAGACCCAGGTTAACCAGGGATTGGGTTTACGAGATGGTGCGATCTCAACCTATAATCGCCATGCATCCACATCTGAAGTCTGGGCAGAAATTACGGGAGTTTGGACTGACGATAGAACCGATGCTAGCGGTAAGTATTTGATTCTCGGAAACCAGGGTTCGGAGTTTATCATCACTGATGGAAAGTCTATCTATCAGACAGGAAAAAACATCATTATTGAGAAGCTTGTAACTAAGGCTGGAGATGCAACACAGCGAACGCTAAAGACTCTCTCGTTATATGACCAGGACCTATCTCCAGTGCTGGGGGAGTTGTTGGCGTCTAACTCTGGGGCGAGAGTTTATTTAACCGGTTCCATCGTGGTCGATTTTCCTGAGGAGATCCGACCCGTTAGCGGTGGCCGCCAGCTGCAAACGCTGACCGTTGCCGGTGATGATGTGGAGCTGACTTATCACCCATTGGAACTTGCGATCGCGCAGCTCAACGACCAATGGGCGACCGGTACGTTGACGGCTCTGATATTAGCTGCACCGTAGTGATTTAAAAGCTTAAAACCCGACCAGGCTGAAGGTTAGTCGAGGCTAGCGGGCCATTATGTCTAACCACCATCTGAAAGTCGGGTTTTATTGACTCATGAAAGCGTTAGGTACTTTCAATCGTTATGTAGATTATAGCAGAATAACCAATTTTATGGATCAGTATATTAAGATTAGATAGCTTTATCGGACACACCCTTAAACTCTTCTAACCCATGGCTCAGTCTTCTATAAAGAGAACTTCTCGAACAAAAGAAAAAGCGGCTGAAACCCCTGTTAATAAAGAGGTTGGAAGATATACAAGTGTTAAGAGTATAAAGTTACCCAAGAAACAGCCCCGCCGTTCTTTTAATCCGGTTAAACTTCAGCAACTGACGGACTCCATTAAGAAGCATGGGGTGCTTGAGCCTTTGATTGTGCGCCCTGTGGGCAAAAACTACGAGCTGGTAGCAGGTGAGCGTCGTTTACGTGCCTCTAAGGACGCAGGATTAACCGAAGTTCCTATCGTTATCCGTGAGTTAGACGAACAGCAGGCATTCGAATTAGCCCTTTTAGAGAATTTGCAAAGGGATGATCTCAACCCCATTGATGAGACAGAGGGCATGCTAGAGCTTCTGTGTCAGTCTTTAGAGCTTGAACAAGAGGGCTTAATCAGTCTGTTAAACCAGGCTGCCAATGCAAAGCGTCGTGATCAGCCTTTGACGGATAATGTTACGCGTCAGTTGGCTATCGTAGATAACATCTTTGCCACCGTGGGGCGTCAGGGACGGGAAAGCTTTAGAACTAATCGGCTGCCGCTGTTGAACTTACCCGAGGATGTTCTAGAGATTTTACGGGGTGGTGAGCTGGAATATACCAAGGCCAAGGCCATTGCAAAGCTAGGCAGCAGCGAAGACCGAGTGGTGTTGATGGAGCAGGCAGTCGCGGAACGCTGGTCGCTAAGTGAAGTGAAGCAACAAGTAAAAGCTTTAATGCAAGACGGGCAAGCCCCTGTCAGAGATTCGAAAGACTTGCAGAAGGAATTCCGGTCGATTGCCAAGGTTAAATCCAGTGCTTGGACGGATAACGATAAACGTCAAAAGATTGAATCGCTTTTGAATGAATTGAAGTTAGTTTTAGATGACTAATTACATAAATTTTCTCTATTTTTTATGTGTTCTTAATCATGTTCTGAATTCTATCAAGATATTGAAAATGATATTTTCATTGATTGAATCGTGCTTTTTATTGGTTTTATACAAGACCTTCTTCAATATCTTTTTAAAAGCTTCTAAGTAAATCCGGATTGCATTTTTATTTAGAATCTTCACAATCTTGTTGAACAACATAGCCTAGAACCTTAAAGGTGTTTGCTAACAGAACGGGCACGCCAATAACTACCTTGTAAACGTATGTGCCATTCCATACGGAAAATACTTATCTCACATACCTAATTTAGATGTGGGCAAAACCCTTTGCCCTGCTAGAGAGTAGCCTTATTTTGGGACATATTAGTGACAAAAATTGGGACATATTAGTGACAAATCAAAAATATTCGTCTATGCTTACTGCCTTCTTCTTTGAGGCAGTTTTTTTTAGATCAAGTTAAAAAAACATTTTTTTATTATAATAGCTTCATGGTTAGTTGAGCGCTAGCGGGCCAATAAACCATGTTGTTTATCTGAAAGCGTTTATGAAACGGCTGA
>CALBPH010000660.1 GCA_937899365.1 uncultured Leptolyngbya sp. | reverse complement strand
ATTAAATCATTCTTGTTGGGTCCATTTCCCCCGGGTGGGGACGTTCCTTGTAACGTCCCCACACAGCCCCGGCGAAATGGTAGGGTAATACCCCACCGCACCATTCTCAATAAATAGCCACCTGCCATGGCCAAACAACGATTGGATATGTATTTGGTAGAGCAAGGCCTGTGCGATTCGCGGCAGCAGGCCCAGCGCTGTATCCGAGCAGGTGAGGTCAAGGTGAATGAGACGATCATCGATAAACCTGGAACCACCATTAAAGACGATGCGGTGGTGGTGCTGAAGCAAAAGTCGCCCTATGTGTCGCGGGGTGGAGAGAAGCTGGCTAAGGCGATTAAGGAATTTGGGGTGGACGTTTGCGATCGCATCTGCCTAGACGGCGGCATCTCCACCGGGGGCTTCACCGACTGCCTACTCCAGAACGGAGCCAAACAGGTTTACGGCATCGATGTCGGCTATGGTCAAGTCGCCTGGAAGATCCGCCAGGACCCAAAAGTCATCCTGCGAGAACGCACTAATCTGCGCCACCTCACCCCAGAAGACCTATATAAAGACAACGCCCAGCCCCCTGATCTGGGAGTGATGGACGTGTCATTTATCTCGCTGACTAAAGTTCTTCCCGCTTTCTGGCAGCTCATGGGAGACAAGAGAGAAGCTATTTTGTTAGTTAAACCCCAGTTTGAGGTAGGAAGAGAGAAAATTGGCAAAAAAGGGGTAGTACGAGATCCTAAGGATCACGCAGAGGCGATCTGGCAGGTATATGTGGCAGCGCAACAGTTAGGCTGGCAGGCAAAAGGCCTTACCTGGTCCCCCATTCGTGGACCGGCAGGCAACACTGAGTATTTGCTGTGGCTGGTGGCTGATGGGGAAACCATCGAGTTAACCGAGGATACGGTCATCCAGCTAGCTCAGAACGCCTGCCGGTCTTTTTTGACCAGTTGACCAGAGCTACAATAGACCCATACGGAAACCCGTCACCATTGCCATGGTTGCTTTACCCGAGCAGTATCTAAGCGTCGATGATTATCTGCAGCTAGGAGCCAAGAGCCCCATTAAGCACGAGTATATCGATGGCAAAGTTTATGCCATGGCTGGGGCGAGTGATAGCCATGTGACGATTGCAGGCAATCTATTCGCTGCACTACGGTCGCACATACGGGGCACTGGCTGCCGTTTATACATCTCTGATATGAAGGCATGCGTTGAGGCACGAAATCGCTTTTTTTATCCTGATGTGATGATTACCTGCGATCGGCGCGATCAGGAAACAGATACCTATAAGCGGTTTCCAACATTGATTGTTGAGGTGTTATCTAAATCAACAGAAGCGTTTGACCGAGGAGATAAGTTTGCTGCGTATCAAGCTATAGAGAGTTTGCAAGAATATGTGTTAATCAACACCCGGCACAAACGGGTGGAAATCTTTCGCCGCAGTGAATTTGGGCGATGGGTTGTACAGTTTTACAATGCAGATGATGAGACATTTGCATTGAAGAGTCTTGACTTCATGGGTACCTTTGCTGGGCTTTATGAAGATGTTGTTTTAGAACCGTCAGAAATTCCTGATGAGGTGCAGGTAGAGTATGATATCCCAGATTAGATTAAGGCTTTCAGATCACCATGGATAGTGCGCTAATACAGGCAAACGATATCCGTATCGAGCTGCCTGCATTTAAACAGCTGTTATCGCTAGATAAAGAAATCAAGCAGCGTTTCCCTAAAGACTATGGCAGCGGATTGGCGGAACTGGGTCTCATTTTAGAGAAACCCTCAGACTGGAAGAATGGGGGACATTGGTGTACACCATTAAACACCTTATCCTTTGGTAATACTGGGACAGACGGCGAACACTTTAGCTTTTTGGTCCTCAACTCAAAAATCACTGCTCAATCGCCTGTAATTGTGACTATACCCGACGGTACTGACGTCGACATGTCCGCCAACGTGATGCTGGCCAAAAACTTTACTAACTTTCTACGCCTTGGGCTACATCACGGCTTCTCTTCACTGGTGGATCTTGGGTTCACACCCAAAGCTGCCTTACCGCTTTATCTCAGCGATTATTCACCCACCAAAAACCGAGATGGCATCTTCCTTGAAGAAGCATTAGACGATCAGGGATATGAGATTCTTGATTTTGTAGGAGAGGTGCTTGAATTACAGCCCTACATGTACACAGTGGCAGAGTTTATCCTGTTGCAGCAGCGATATATGCCCCTACTCGCCATGCCTGACGATTATGATGATCCCAATGTATATGGTTAGGTAGCACATCCGTGGCTAAGAGCCCCGCGCGCTGCAAAGGACAATTATCCTCGCTTACCCCATGAAGCCTCCTCCTGGAAAAGTTATTCTGTTGAGGTCCAATTTTATTGGGATGGGGCAGAGCGTGACAACATTCAAAAAAGTGTCATCACGCGTTGTCGAGAGTGGTTGGTGGAATACGGAAACAAAAAGACCTGACTGAACCTAGGGGCCAACCTATTCTGATAGCTCTTCCATACCTATCTTTGCTCCGGCTGCGCTCAGGAATAGGGGCTGCGGCAACCGTATATATCAGGAACCAACCGGATGTATAGACATATATTTATCCTCAGTTTTTTATCCATTTAGCCCCCAAAAGCATTAAATAGGGTTCCCAAATCATAAATTTAAGTGCTATGCTTATAGCCGGTAAGTTTTCGGTAGAGAAGCAATTTGTTTTGTTGGGATTTCGATTTCAGTAACAGGAATATCTCCGTTTAACTCGCTACGTTGTTTTGATTAAGGGGATTTCCTTATGTCTATTTATGTGGGCAATTTGTCCTATGATGTCACGCGCGAAGATGTAGAAGCTGTATTTGTTGAATACGGTCGTGTCAATCGCGTTAGTTTGCCGATGGATCGTGAAACCGGTCGTCCTCGCGGATTTGCATTCGTCGAGATGGCTGCTAAAGATGATGAAGCAAAAGCCATTGAAGCGCTGAACGGTGCTGAATGGATGGGGCGTGAAATGAAAGTGAACGAAGCTAAGCCTCGTACTGCTTCTGCAGGCGGCGGTGGTGGTAACTATCGTCGTAACTCTTTCTAAATTTGAGCAGCTAACTAAATTTAAGCTTAGTTAGTGTTATTGATGCGAGTGGTTCATTGAACCACTCGTTTTTTATGGAACATTCTCAGACGATGGGGGTGTCAGCTTGGTGCCACATATACAGTGCTAAGTAAGAACGATACGGTGCAAAGCGGGCGGCGGTACGAACTGTTTTTCGGCGGCGGCTGGTTAATCGTTCGAGATTTTTTCGTGCAGTGGTATCACCATCGGGCCAAATATCCGGATCGCCAAAATAGAAGATGCCCATCATGTCTGCTGTCCACTGACCCACACCCCAAATCTCGGTTAAACAGTGGGTGCGCTCCTCATGATCTAACTCGCTCAACAGACTCTCATCAAGCTGGTTGGCCAGCGTGGCCAGGGCAATTGCGCGCATAGCTTTTGCCTTGGCTGCTGATAAACCGCACTGCCGTAGGGTATCAGGAGAGATTGTCGAGAAATAATCCACCAGTGGCTGCTCAGCAGCGCTGTCTACAACTCTGCCCCAGATTGATGCAGCCGCTTTAACCGATAGCTGCTGCCCAGCAACTGCTCGACACAACCGTTCTGAAAAAGGGATGTCTTGGCTGGTGGTGAGTGTTAGGGGTTGAGTATTTGCGATCGCATCGGCCAACTCCCAGCTCAACCCTCGAGCAATTTCCACAAACCTGGCATGGATTGTCTGAGATATCATCAAAGAATAACCATCCAAGAGCTTTCAACATTCTCAGATGATAAATCATGCGGCGTTGTTAAGCCCCGGTATGATGTCATCACCTAACATCACCTGAGGTTAGGTTTATTGCTCAATTGACCGATCGATTAATATCCTAAATCAGCGACGGCAATAATCCTCATTAAACAAACACATCCCTAATTCAAATTAGATTCGAGAATATGCTTTGTATTAAGCTGTAAACCAACAGAATTAGCTCCCAACCGTAAAATATCTTCGTATTGTTCCAAAGATGCCGGATAGCCTCTCCTTTGGCAGATTGTCCAATTCTCAGCAGCGTCTTTGTGAGCACCATTTTTCTCATTGAGGGCAGCAACATAGCAGTAAGCCATACCTTGCCCCGGATGGGTCGTCTCACTAACAATAGTTTTCTCAAGATTAATAGAGGTTTGGAAATGCTTGGCTGCTTCTTTCAAGAGGGCCTGCTGCTCTATCTCAGAGATATCTTCAACATCTCCACGTTTCATCAAGGTAATACCTAAATTACGATGTAAGACGGCTTTTAATTGAATATTATCAGCCGCCACTTGATCCAATCCAATCCGAAATAGAACTTCTGCATCCAACAAACCACTCAATTCGCCAAAAGATTCTGACGACTCATTTTCAGCTGCTGCCAAACTGAGGGTGCCCATACCATTAAGAGCAACAATATCGCCTTTTAACAATCCATCTTGATATTCAACCTCGGCCTCCTGAAATTTCTCTAAGTTTTGATATACCTCTGCCAAATGGTTATGGGGGGCTGTGGCTTCTGGATCAAAAGCAATCGATTCTTTAAAGTATTCAACAGCCACATAGAGATTACCTGACCGTTGGGCTGCGAGCCCTTTGTGATAGTAATACTGAGAAAATTGAGGTAGTGAGTTATACACTCCATAGGACACCAACAGTAGTAATAAAGAGGCTCCCAACGTTACTTCTGAATAAAAATATGGCGGAATATTTAGTTTTTTGAGTGTGGTTTTGACCAACCTCTGACCGCGACTGGTGAGGGTGCCTCCGGCTATCACAACTAACCCTGTTGCTTGGGATAGAGTACTCAACGTTTGGAGCAAATCAAAGCCACCTACGACTGAAAAGGCCTGAGCCGTAATGGTTAAAAAGGACGCTGACACCACTAAACTGCTGGCACTTAAGAAATTCCAGAGCCAGTCAAAGCGATCCAACCAATGGGGCGATTCTGGTACATTGGGTTCTAACCACCACCACCAGGCCGTTTCATCAGGTTGTCGGCTACGACGACAGTCGGCTAGCTTACCATCTGAAATCATAGCAGGGGCTAGATCCTGTAGCTTATTGTCAAGTTTACTTAGTCCATCAAGAACAACGGCAAGCACACTGGTAGGCGTGTTCTCAATGGCTTTTAACCTATGCTCAACAGCATCGCGTGTCAAAAGCACACGCAAAATTTGCTGCCGAGAGACATTACTGCCAGTAGCGTTATCTAACTGGAGCAGTTCTTTAGCATAGACCTGCAGCGCTCTTTGAATAGGTGTGCTCGAGAATTGGGGGGATGAGGCCATGCTTAGATTCCGTCTATGGTGCCGGAATAATTGATGTTCCTATAGCTATACTGTTCCCCTACAGCGGTAGCAGCACAGTAAAACAGGTCCGTCCTGGCACCGACTCAATCAAAAGGTTCCCCCCATGGCGGTTTTCAATGATGCGCTGCACCACATCTAACCCCAGACCCGTGCCCTGCCCCATGGGCTTTGTGGTAAAAAAGGGTTCGGTTAATCGGCTTTGTATTTCCTCGGGAACACCCGGGCCATTATCTTCTATCTCCACCCGCAGACAACTATTTTCTTTACAGGTGCGAATAATAATCTTGGGTGATTCTCCGATAAAACGCTCACTCAATGCATAAATGGCATTGTCAAGCAGGTTAGTCCATACCTGATTAAGTTCACTACCAAAGGCCATCATCTCCGGTAGATCTTTGTCGTAGTGGCGTTCTACCGTAATGCCATGCTTAAACTTAAAGGCAAATAGTCGCAGCGTGTCTTCAATGCCATCATGGATATTAATCTGTTGTTGAGCCGCCCTATCCATGTAAGAGTAGGCCTTCATTGACTGTACCAGGGTGGAAATGCGATCTGCTCCATCCAACCCGCTTTGGATCATACCCATCACGTCAAAGGATAATGCCAACCACCGTAACCCCATGTCTCGTAATTCGGTTGGGTCATCACGCCAGCGTGCCATCAGTTCATCTAATCTAGCGGGGGCAACCTTTCCAGCCGCCAGGGGTTCTGCTATTTTCCAGGCATCTGATACACCATAGTCTTCTAGCCAGTCTGTTAGAGCGTCTTCACGATCTCCTTGGGCCAGTGGGTCATTATCGGGGTGGGCAATGGCGTCAAAGCCGCGATCGCGAATGTCTATCCACTCCTCAGTATGGTCATCCTCCACCTGCCGTTGACCATACACCATGTTCATCCGCTGTAGTTCCAGCATGGCAGGCTGCAAATCTTTGAGTGCCCGCACGAGGGCGGCCGCAGGGTTGTTAAGTTCGTGGGCCAACCCCGCCGATAGGGTACCTAGGGCTGCCATTTTCTCGCGACTTTGGATAAAAGACTCCAACCCTCGCAGACGTTTGCCAACGGTGCGAAAGATGTCGCGTTCAAACTCTCGGCAGCTGTGGAGGACGTCTAGAAAGTCTGGACATTGCAAACGATAAAGATCAACATCTGTGTCTGCTGTCAGGGTTACCGGTACTAAGTCTTCTGTCAGGACTTGAATCTCACCATAAAACGACGGACTCACATTTCGACCAATGGGCATATCTGTGCCATTACTCTGGCGACTGATGGTAGTCTGACCACTGAGCTGAATAAAGAAACCGAGAGGCCGATCGCCTTCTTTGACGAGGACTTCACCGGCAGAAAGTTGCATGTGTTCGGCGCGATCGCAAATCCAATCTAACCGTTTTCGAGGCAGCGACCGAAATTCTGGTATCTGCAATAAAGATTCTGCACAAAGCATGGTCACTCTCCCTCACCAGTTAATGCAACGTAGCTTCCCAATGCAATCAGCCCTGTCCCGGTTGTATAGCGCTGCCCAGCCCTTAGCCTTGGACTGGCCTTCAACCATTTACCAATGGGACCGGCCATGGCAATCACAATAAAATCAACACTGGTGTTGAGTGCAACAGATGTTGACCCCAGTAACAAAAACTGCGCAAATACGACACCCTCTGGATTAATAAACTGAGGAATAAACGCTAAGAAAAACAGCGCTGTTTTGGGATTTAAAACTTCGACAGTCACTCCCTGCAAAAAAGCTTGTCGATAGCCTGTGCGGCGAATTTTGGCCGTCCCTATGCTGTCATCATGGCTCAAAATAGTCTTGACACCGAGATAAATCAGATATGCCGCTCCCAGGTATTTCACCAGATTAAACGCCAGCGCTGATGCCGCCAGCACAATTGATATTCCCAAAGCTGCTGCAACCACATGAAACATACCGCCCACCGAAGTACCCATCGCTGAGGCAACTCCCTCAACGCGACCCCCTTTGAGGCTACGGGTCATTACATAAAAAATACCCGGACCGGGGGTAATTGCCAGCACAATGGCAGCACTGAGAAATAACGAAAAGGTAGCAAAATCAGGCATAGAAAGCACCTAGTGATGGGGCATTAAACTATCTCGCGTTGGCTTTTACGCGTTCTAACTATTTCTATGAAAAATGACCTTCAAGATCCTGCGACTATTTTAGCGAGTTTAGCCCTGCGCTAATCAGTTACAGAACCTAACGTGGCTAACCATGCATCAGTTTGGGATTGAGACTGCAAATGTACTACGTCTAAATGTCTATACTCTGGCTGCTGCAACAGCTGAGGATACTGCTTACGCCGCTTGAAATAGGTTTGCAACATCCATAACAAAATGGAGTCCTGGCTAAAAAAAGACTGGCGAATCGTTTCACGGTTACCGTTCCACAACTCTTCTTGCTGAAATGCGCGTCGTACTGTGCGTTTCCACAACCGTCTCCACACCAACCCAAATGAATAGTCTAGAAATACGACCGTATCGGCTCGCCCCCAAACAATATCGCGCACCTGACCATAGTTGCCATCAATAATCCAGGAATCACCCATCAGTGCCTCTGATACGCGTTGGCGAAACACATCCTTTGGCGGTTCTCCCCAGCTTGGCTCCCAATACAAGGCATCTAGCTCAACGTGGGGCAGTTGCGATCGCTGAGACACCTCACGAGCCAAAGTTGTCTTACCAGAGCCAGATGTCCCCACTACTACAATGCGCTGACTGGAAAAACCTGCTCGCATAACTATTAGGTTTCAACATTACTCGGCTTCGGTCATAGCAACCTATCAGCTAAAAATACCCAGATTAAAACTTAATCAAGCAATCTAAGTCCAGTTCAAAAGTCGTCATAGGGGTAGTACGCAGACTTATATGTTTTTACAATACTATAAACATATCAACGTTGAGTCGATGCTCCATAGCAGTTTGGGCATTGCTGTGCCTCCGAGGTGATTTAGTCTGTAAAGGCTTGTGCGGTTAGATGACGAGACGCTTGGTGCATCCTCCAAATCAGCAATGGCATATTTTGTGTGTATTGTAGATTAGTATTATGCCTTCCCTAAAAAAGAATTCTGGTAATAAGAACAACAAACCAGTACGTGTCTCGGCTATCGATGAGGATGTTCTTACGGTTTTACTGGGGCGTGAGCTATATGGTCTGGAGATTTTGGACCAGCTTAATTTAGAGCGTCCAAATCAGTTGAAGTTTGGCAGTCTTTATCCAGTACTCAATCGTTTAGATAAGAAGGGGCTCGTTGAGT
>CALBPH010000659.1 GCA_937899365.1 uncultured Leptolyngbya sp. | reverse complement strand
ATGACTCTGAATGTTTTGTTCTTACTAGGGCCACTCTTCCATATCGGGGATCGATATCTAACCCCATAATCTCGATTTGATGTTTATCCGTTTGTGACAAAGGACTAACGGTATATGTGGCAAATTCGCCAGGTACTAAGGTGAGACAGGCGTTAAAAATTGCTTTTCTGCATTCTAAAGGTAGAAACAACGTTTCTCCAATAGCTAAAGAGGGGTGGTTTTGAAATGTTACTTGCCAATCGTGGGTAAGTATACCGGCTGGTGTAGGATACTGATCACACCAGTAAGCGGCAAGAAACCAACGAGCATCAGCTAAGCGGTTAAAAACTCGCTCTGCTTTTGGGTGCTGCAGTACACGATACCCACCTTCAACAGAAATAATAGTGCCCCCTAAAAAGGCGCAGGCTACATCAATAGAGTTCCTCATTTTATAATCCCCATAGCAGTAATTTTATAGATTGAAGAATGACTAGTAGTGCATAAGGCTATCCCACTACCAGTGGAGTGTCTCAGAAATGAACAGACTCCAGGCAATAGCGGCTGTAATGGGTGATAGAACTAATAACAGATCTAGATCAATTAGATTCAAAGCATTCCACATCATGACTGTTCCCTAATGCTGTTTCAGTTGTTCTAGCTGAAACAGTACAATCTTTCGATTTCGTAAGGCATTCTGATAGTTGGGGTTAAGCAGCAACGCTTGATCAAACGAGCGTAGGGCCTCATGGTACCGGTCTAAATTAAACAGCGCATTACCACGATTATCCCAGCCCAAGGCCGCCCCTTGAGCCCCCCATTGGTTATTAATCTCAAGCGCTAAATCGCAGGATTCTAGGGCTTGATAATATTCTCCTAATTGACTGAGTACGCCACAGCGATTAGCCAACACTAGGGAATACTCTGGTTGGATGATAAGCGCAAGATTATAGGCTAATAGGGCTTCAGGATAACGCTTTTGAGTAAAAAGCTGTTGCCCCAAATTGTTCCACAATGTTGCATCTAGCAACGTGGCCTGGGCGGGAAGTATGCCCAAAATCATACTAAGAAAAAGACTGATGGCTATCACATGTAGTGAGTTAATCCATCGGCTCATCCTAAAAGCCTCCTAGCTTTATATGCTATGCCTGGCAGATGCCCATAGCTTGACTTAAATAAGAAAAATTGTCAATAAGCTAAACTATCAATTCATGACGATGACTCGATATTGTTGCTAATTGTTACTGAATTTTGGCGGAGTGTAATTAAGATGACAAAAATATCTGTTGATCTAGGTCCTGTACAAGAGACGCTATTGATCCCGCTTTTAGGACGGGCAGTTGAAACTCAAAAAGAAACGGGGCTAATCCATGATGTAAAGGCCGTTAATATTGTTGAATCGTTAGACTATGATTTCTCAAAATGGGAAAAGTCTAAATCCCTCAAAGGAGCTACGTTACGGACACGTATGTTTGATGAGGATGTGCAGAGATTTTTAGATAGACACCCGACAGGCACTATCGTTGAAATTGGCTGTGGTCTCAACACACGATTTGAGCGATTAGATAATGCTCAGGCCCAGTGGTTTGATTTGGATCTGCCCGATACGTTATTCCTACGACGACAGTTTTTTCAAGATGAACCGCGTCGCACAATGCTAGAAGCCAGTGTTCTAGAGACTGATTGGATGGAGACAGTTGCGGCTACAGGCGGGCCGTGGTGTTTTATTTCCGAAGCGGTGATTATTTATCTAGAGGCCAGTCAAGCGCGACAGGCTATTGTGAAGATTGCTAACCGTTTTCCAGGGGCCTGGTTGTTGATGGATACTACTGCTAAAGCCATGGTCAATGGCCAGTCTACCCATGATGCTATGCGCTACATGTCGCAAGATAGCTGGTTTCGTTGGGCCTGTGACGATCCCCATGAGATTGAACATTGGGCCGCTCTACAGCTTGCTCAGTCTCGCACACTGCTAGATGCATCCCCTGACTTGATGAAACATGCACCCTGGCAATTCAGATTTTTGGCGAGGTGGGCTCCCTGGCTGATGCGTCGCAGTCTAGAGGGCTATCGTCTAAATCAATTTTTGATTGGTTCGACTGTTTGAAAGAGCTGTTTGGGTTAGGTATCGGCGTTGTTTTTTGAGCCTCACCTAATCAGCCTGATCCAGGCATATCTTAACGTCTTTCAAGACCTGCTGAGCCGCTAAAATGCTGCGACCCGCTGCCCAAACTTCTCCTTTGACTTCACACACGGCACCTCGCTGAACAACGTCCAGCTGCGACCATCGGCGATTAAATCATTCGATTTTGAAAAGTTTGAACTTTGATTTTGGACTTAAAAATGCGTTTTGCGCCCAAAATCACTAGCGAGATACATTTCTCTTACCCTAAATTTAATGAGATTGATTCTTTACAGTCATCTCTAGCCATACTATCAACATTAGTTCCATGGTCGCTCACAATTTCAAGACTATACAGGGAGCACTGCTCGGTCAGGAGGTATTCAATCGTCAGCGTCGATATTTTATGTTGATGGGTGTGAGTGCACTGATAGCGTCTGCCTGCACCAGAGCTGATGTACCCGCTGTTCCATCGACGGCAACCAAGCGGGTAAACCATGCGCTAGGTGAAACCGATGTTCCAGTACAGCCAACCCGCATAGCTGTTGCCGGGTATTTCACGGTAGAAGCGATGATGGCTCTGGGCGTGCAACCCATCGCAGCGCCGGCTGTGATTATCGATAACTTGCTACATTTACCGCCTGTGGAGAGTGCGATCGCAGATATCGGTGCACCAAGAACTCCAAACCTTGAGAAAATAGCAGCTCTCAACCCCGACCTTATCCTCAGCAGCAAGCTATTTACCCAGGAAGACACCTATCCACTGCTTTCACAAATAGCCCCCACCGTTGTGCTAGACGCCGACGGCCACACCGACTGGCAACAACTCACCCGTCTTTGTGCAGAAACCCTGGGAAAAGAGACCGAATTCGAACAGCTCAAAGCCGACTATGACGCAAAATTGCAGGCATTTAAATCCCAGGTAGATGCGAGTCAGCTTCAGGTGTCCGTTGCTTCATTTTATCCAGAGCGGATCTCCACATTTGGGAAAGAGTCATTTATTGGTACTGTTCTAGACGCCGCTGGGCTATCACGTCCGCCGAACCAAAGAGAAGGTCGCAATGCCCAAATTTCCATCGAGCTGTTAAGCGAGATTGACGGAGATGTATTGTTTGTGATGAAGCCCCAAAGCCAGACTGAACTGGCGGGGGATGTGCGGGCGGCCCTGGAAAAGATCAAAACAAATCCCCTTTGGAACCAGCTTGAGGCTGTGCAAAATGATCAGGTTTATGAGGTGGATTCCTACTGGTTTGGTGTGGGCTACCTTGCGGCTAATCGGGTCCTCGATGATCTGGCTCGGTACGTTTCTAAGGGGTAAGGATTTTTATGAGATCTAAAAATTTAATGTTGGAGAGACGTTCCATGGAACGTCTGTACGTTCAATGAATGCTGGAGAGATGTTTCATGGAACGTCTGTACCGCCAATATTGAAGCCCTAAATATAAGCAAGGGTAGGTTCTGACACAGCTTAGAATGGCAAGACGATCATATAATGCAATCAATTCTCATTAGTAGCGTATGCCCTCGCCATGAAACCAAGCCGGGTCCTGCATCATCGTGAAGATTGGCTGTTACCAGGCAGCCCCGACGATTCACGATTGTTTCATGCCGATCCGTCCGATCAAATTTTGCTGTATCCAGATTCCGTAGGCCAAGGATACAGACAAAAAATCCGGCTACAAGACGATCTAACCCTCGTCATTATGGACTATGCGCTCAACTGTGATGTCCTGTTTGATATCCACGGAGAGAATGCTTGCACTAAGTTTGAGTTTCCGCTGAGTGCCGGTCCTCGATATAGCGAGTTTGTCCCTATTATTGGCTTTAGGACGTTGGGCACTGGCCAACTCAAAAAACGAGTTTTTGAAATTGAAGTTGTCTTTGAAGGCTCTTCTATTTTAACTTACGCTCAGGCCTGCTTAGAGCGGTTTTCTGCCCATACAAAACAGATTGTAGAAGAGATTATCAAGTCCCTGTGGTGTTTTCAAGGAGGCCGTTCAGGTCTGGGCACAGCCGAAATCATGACCCGACTGGTGGACTATGCCGCCAAAGGAACGCTGATTTCATGTAGCGATCTCACCCTGGGGCATATTGTCTCTGAGACTCTCTATGCTGAAGCTGTTGATCTGCGGTATGCTAACCGGGCTCCCATTACACCACCGATGGAAGTGATTCTGGGAGAAATCCTGAGCTGTCCTTATCGTGGTAAAACCCGTCGTCGCTATTTAGAACATAAAGCGTTAGAGCTGGTGCTGTTGCGGCTGCAGGCGATTACGCATCCATCGCTGAATCAAACCGATCTCAATACTATCTATCAGGCTGCCTCCATCTTAAGACATCAGATTATCAATCCACCCACGGTGGAAGCCCTGGCCCGCCAGGTAGGCACCAATCGCCTCAAGCTCAACCAGGGATTTCATCAGGTATATGGAACAACACCCTTTAAGTATTTGCGAGACTGTCGCCTAAATCAGGCCCGGCGGCTCTTAATGACCACCGATATGGCAGTAGAAAGTGTGGCAGCCGCTGTGGGCTATAGCAGTCGTAATCATT
>CALBPH010000658.1 GCA_937899365.1 uncultured Leptolyngbya sp. | reverse complement strand
CAGCATTGTTATCGTCATCATCGTGGCTGGCAACATCAGCGCCTTGATTTTCCAGCCAGCTTTTAACTGGATCATCACCTAGGTTTAGCTTTAGCAGCCCAGAGGCAAATCCACCAAAAAAGGCAACAGGCTGCCCTAAAATCTCTTGTACAAGGGGTGTCAGCTCGTCGAGAAACATAAAATTAACAGACTGTCACAAAATACCTTAGATATACTAACGCGGCTGAGGAGAAACCGGGCATTAATCACCGTGGTAAATCGAGTAAATCTTAGGTCGGTGGCTAGCGTAGACCACGACGACCGTTGGGATAGATGGTAGACCAGTTAGTCTTGGTCGCTGCCAGTTGACTATCCGTCAAATTAGCCCCGGTCAAATCTGCACCACATAGGTTGACTCCTCTGAGATTGGCCCCGGTCAAATTACTACGGGTCAGGTTCGCCCCTCGAAGATCGCTATTTTCCAAATTAGCTTCCCCCATATAGGCGTTAGATAATTTAGCGTTTCTAAAGTTGCTTTGACGTAAGTCAGCTTTGCTCATGTTTACATTGGTTAAGTCGGCCCCCTGCAAGTTACAGTCCATGAGCTGAGCACCCGCAAAACTTGCACCACTGAGGGCCATTCGCTGCAGGTTGAGTCGAGACAGAGGCTGTAGTGAAAAATCACGATGCCCGCGTCCATAGGCTTTTTCAACAGCTTCACGAGTAATTTATTTGCCGTTTCCAGAAAATGGACCTGATTGGCTAGAGCTGCTAGACAGTAAATTACTTGAGGAGCGTCTTGGCGCAATTGGCGAAGGTCGTGTATTTTGCCGCCGCTCCCGGCGTGCACGAATCGCCGCCGCCATACGAGCCGATGGAGAGACCCCTGCTTGGGAGTCATCTAACCCTAGA
This sequence comes from uncultured Leptolyngbya sp., assembly GCA_937899365.1. GTDB lineage: Bacteria > Cyanobacteriota > Cyanobacteriia > Phormidesmidales > Phormidesmidaceae > Leptothoe. Next base: position 3,765 of record CALBPH010000658.1, on the reverse strand, counting down.
ATTGAAGCCGTTTCATCACTGTTAAACGATGGCTGACTAGAGGGTTCCACATCCTTAGGGGCCGTGGTGGGAATCGCCATATTTTGGGCCAGGCTATCCAAATAGGGTTCTAAATCTAGATCCCGCAAAATTGCATCAGCTGAGCTGTATCGATGTCGAACCGAGATATCTAACATTTTGCTCAATACGCCCGCAAAGTGATCGCTCACCTTGACGTGCTGCTGCCAGAGGATTTCCCCTGATTGGGGATCGTAGGACATTTCCTTGGGGGATTTTGCCGTTAGCAGATAAAGGCAGGTCACACCGATGGCATAAATATCACTGGCGTACACAGGCCGCATGGCCATTTGCTCGGGGGGAGCATAGCCAGGCGTGCCTACCGCATAGGCAGTTAAGGCTGTATGGCCAGATTCTTCGGTAGATTTAACCGGGTTAACTTTATCTTTAACGGCGCCAAAATCAATGAGCACTAGCCGCTTATCCGCATCGCGGCGAATCAGGTTAGCGGGCTTGATGTCGCGATGGATGACCTGATTGCGATGGATGTACTGCATCACCGGCAGCACTTCGCTTAAAAATTGCTTGGTCCCCGCTTCACTAAACGAGCCTCGGGTTTTTACTTCTTTTTGAAGCGTGGCTCCGTGAATATATTCTTGAACCAGAAAAAAATCTGTATGGGCTTCAAAATAGTCCAGCAGCCGAGGCAGCTGGGGATGGTTACCTATTTTGCCAAGGATCTTGGCTTCGCGAGCAAATAGCTCCCGCGCCATCTGCATCACATGGGGTGATTCAGCGGTGGGATGCAGCTGCTTAATCACACAGGGAGGACAGCCGGGTAGCCCTTCGTCGTGGGCTAAAAATGTGGCGCCGAAACCGCCCTTTCCTAAAGCACCGCTGACACGATAGCGATCGCGCAGCAGTAGCTCTGAACCACAAGCAAGACATTGCCTTGCCGTGGATGGATTTTTAGGGCTAGGACACTCTGATTTAATGCAGTAGGTCATGTAGCTTTAGCCACCCTGCTCACATATCTATGACTGGGGCTAGATTTAACTATGGCACGACATTTCAAAACCATTGGGCAGGAAACCGCACTTCACCGTCGATCCAACAGAAATAAAAGCGATTGAAAATTGCTCCATAATATCTATTACTTTGCAATCCTCAGCCGTCAGACATTAGTGATGGAATAGGTGAGATTCTTTAATAGCTTAATTTTATTCTGTCCCAATTTTAAATATTCCCCCAATCTGGTCCACACAGGATTCAGATCAACATCAAAACAAGTTTGGTTGTCAGATAATTGAAGTAAGTTTATTTATTATCTTTATCATCTTATCCAATTGTTTGTGGTGCCAGTATCAATTTAGGAATTGGTCCCTTCGAAATAATGCAAGATAACTCTGCTGATCTGGCTGCCGCGGATGGTCAGAGACTGACATGACGCGATTAAACAATCGGCTTAAAGCGGAGCTTCAACGGTAGAATAATTTCGGTCTATTGCCACCCCATATCTTTTTAACCCAGGCTCCATGCGCATTTCTGTCAACTGGCTCAAAGAATTTGTCGATCCGCAGCTAACGCCTGAGGCTATTGGCGATGCCTTAACCATGGCTGGATTTGAAGTTGAAGATATTGAGGACCGTCGCAGCTGGGCTGATGGTGTCGTGGTGGGGAAGGTAACCGATCGGCGGCCTCACCCCGATGCGGACAAGTTGAGCATATGTACCGTAGAGATTGGTGCGGACGAACCCTCCACCATTGTCTGTGGAGCATCCAATGTGCGGGCAGATATTTCTGTCGCAGTCGCTACGGTGGGGACCTATCTGCCCCAGGTGGACCTCAAGATTAAGTCTCGTAAAGTACGTGGTGTCGCCTCCGCAGGCATGATTTGCTCCTTATCAGAGCTGGGCTTAGCTAAGGATTCGGCGGGAATTCATATCTTTGAGCAGCCTAGCTTGGAACTAGGGCAGGATGTGCGACCGTTACTGGGATTGGATGACACGGTCCTAGATCTATCGTCTACCGCTAATCGAGCCGATGCCCTGAGTATGGTGGGTATTGCCCGAGAAGTGGCGGCGATCACCGGGGCTAAGCTCACGTTACCGATTCAAGAGTTGGCTGTCCCGACTAGCGCCCAGAGCCAGGTTGCGATCGCACTTTCAGATCCCAAAGCCTGCCCCATTTATATTGGCACCATCTTAGAGCGGGTCACCATTGTACCATAACAAGCCAGGCAAAAGCAGAGCCTAGAAGCAGACGGCACCAGCACCATCCACAAAGAGGTGGCAATCACCAACTATGTGCTGCTGGAGTGGGGACAGCCCCTCCATGCCTTTGATTTAGACCGTCTTAGCCAGGGAACGGACACAACCGTCAGCGTCCGATTTTGCCAGCCGAGCGAAACCCTTAAGACCCTGGATGGCCAAGAGCGGCCGCTCAAAGAACAAACCCTGGCGATTACGGCCAATGATGTCCCCGTCGCCCTGGCGGGTGTGATGGGTGGCGAAGAGTCTGAAGTCCATAGCGGCACTCAAAATGTCTTTCTAGAGGCAGCCTTTTTTGATGCAGCGGCGATCCGTCGCTCAGCTCGGAGTCAAGGGCTGCGGACCGAAGCATCGGCTCGCTATGAGCGGGGTGTAAACCCGGCAGAGCTAGAGCTAGCGGCTAATCGCGCTATCCAGCTGATGGTGGAGCTAGCCAATGCCAAGGTGACACACCAGCAAGATGAGCGCACCGAGGTGGGCAAAATCACCCCCATGCGAACGGTGGGTCTGCGGCTGGCACGGGTACGTCACATTTTGGGCCACTATATTACCGACGAGGGCGTCCCGGCAGACCTCAGCGCGGCTGATGTGGAAGATACCCTGACTCGTCTTGGGTGTAGTCTGGCCGCCGATGGGGACGGTGCTTGGACAGTGACCGTGCCCGCCTATCGCTACCGCGATTTGGAGCGAGAGATTGACCTAATCGAAGAAGTTGCCCGTTTGTTTGGCTACAACCGCTTTGCCAATACCCTGCCCCAGCAAACATCTCGTGGGCGACTCTCCCCGGAGGCCGCCCTGGTGCGACAGCTCAGAAAGGCATTTCGCGGTGCCGGTCTGACGGAGGTATTGCACTACTCCCTGACCAATCCGGCACCCCAGCGAGTGGTGCTGGAAAATCCACTGTTTACAGAGTATTCGGCCCTGCGCTCCGACCTTCTGTCATGGCTGATTGACGTGTTTCAGTGCAATTTAGAACAGGGCAACGGTCCCCTAAATGCGTTTGAAATTGGCCATATTTTTGTCAATGAAGACGGTCAGCTGAATGAGTATGAGCGCGTGGGGGGGATTTTGGGTGGCAACGCCGCCCAGGGCCAATGGAGTGGACGCACTGCCCCCATAACCTGGTACGAGGCCAAAGGCATCCTTGAAACCGTCTTTCAACAGATCGGGCTGAATGTGGACTACCGTCCCGCTCAAGAAGACGAGCGACTCCATCCCGGCAGAACGGCGTCTTTGTGGGTACGTGGACGCACCAGGCTCGGTACGTTTGGACAACTACATCCACGTCTGCGCCAAGAGCGGGATCTACCGGAAGAAGTCTATGGGTTTGAGCTGAACTGGGAAGCGATCTCAACTTGCTTAGTCAGCGACCGCTTCCGGGCCCCAAAATTCAAAAGCTACTCCACCTATCCAAGCTCCGACCGCGACATCGCGTTCTATGCTCCAGTTGATGTCTCAGTGGCCGATCTAGAAAAGCTCATTGCCCGCACCGGTGGCC
>CALBPH010000657.1 GCA_937899365.1 uncultured Leptolyngbya sp. | reverse complement strand
GGTCCCCCTTGCCTCAGTCGTTAACCGACTATAATCAGAGCCTGGTTGGAAAAGGGGCCAATCTCTCTAGGGCAAATTTTAAGCAGGCCGATCTCCCGGGTACCGACTTCACTGGGTGCAATTTGGAAAGCTCAAACTTTACGGCGGCAACCCTAACGGACTGCAACTTTAGCGGAGCAAACTTAGCCAACTCTAGTTTCAATGGGGCAGACCTGTCGGGGGCAATCTTAACAGGAGCTAATTTAGCTAGGGCTGACTTTTCTTCCACCGCCACATCCGCCACAACAAACTTTAGCTATGCCTATCTAGTTGGGGCCCGATTTTACTGTTTAGGACGCGAAAAATTTGTTTATTTAGGCAGCTTTAAAGGGGCCATATTTAAGGATAATCAAAAAAGAATAGAAGCGGCAAATGCTGACTTTAGTCGGCTTTCTGGTTTAGTCAATGGTCAATTTGCCTGCTTTTATAAATCTGATGTTGTTTTACCCCCAAATGTTGACTGTATTGCCACCAACAAATTTGTTGAAGCCAGAGAATCTGAACCTGTTCTTGTTAAAGAGACTGCCGTGCAAGAGTCTGCCAGCTGGGGAGACGGGTTTTATGATTAGTCCCGTTGGGTGAGCAACGTCATCTAATGAACGGCTATCTTAAAAATATTGGTGCGGTTGTCGGGGTCACTGTTGCCGGGGCCACTGTTGCCGGGGCTGGCGTTTGGTTTTACTGGCTGCAGACTACTAACACTAAGGTGCTGGCGCTGGCACCCACTGTCTTTTTAGAGACGGCTGACGATAGCCTGGTTGCCACCACCGATGCGGGGCGGGTGCTGGGATATCGCCATAAAAAAGGGGTGCTGCGTTACGCCAGGATTCCGTTTGCGGCTCCCCCCGTCGGAGTCTTACGCTTTCAGCCACCTCAGCCGGTACTTCCTTGGTCAAAGGTGTTAGATGTACGCCAACCAGGACCCAGCTGCAGTCAGCGGACATCCCGATATCTTGAGCCGTCGCAGCTGCAGCAGCCGGAAGACTGTTTGTCACTGACGGTGACTACACCCAGCCTGGAAGCTGCTAACCGTCCGGTCATTGTGTGGATGCATGGCGGCGGTTTGGTTGCTGGTAGCAATGGTCATTCTACCTACGATGGGGCCAACTTTGCTGCCCGTGGAGATCTTGTTTTTGTTAATGTGCAGTACCGGTTAGGGAGCCTGGGCTGGCTCGATGTGTCTTCCTTGGGAAAAGACAATGTGTCTTCCTTGGGAAAAGACAATGTGTCTTCCTTGGAGGAAGACAATGTACAACAATCTAGCGTTAATGGTCAGCTGGATGTGTTGGCCAGTTTGGCATGGGTGCAGCGAAATATTGACCAGTTTGGTGGCGATCCTAATAATGTCACCCTGATGGGTGAATCAGCGGGCTCGTTTTTGGTGGCTTCACTGTTGTCGATGCCTGAGGCTCAACCGTTGTTTGATAAGGCTATTTTGCAAAGTGGTGTCTACAACGTTTGGGACATTCCGGTCGATCGCTCTGGGCTGCTACAGCGGGTGTTGGAGCAAGCCAATGTGGATTCCCTGGAGGGGCTACGTCAGGTGGATGCCCGAGTAATGCAGACCCTTGAAACGGATATTTATCAGTTTGTGCGATCGCAAAATTTTCCAAGCCCGATGCCCTGGTATAGCCCCAGGGATATCACCCGTGAGACCCTTAAGCACTCAGCCCTCAACGGCAAACCAATTTTACATGGCACCCTCAGCCAGGAGCATCACTCGTTGCTCCTGGCCTATACCGGTAACGATCCCCATGGTCAGATTGCCCAGGGTCTCCTAGGCAATCTGGGGTTAGAGGCCGCCCAAATCGATCGCCTGGTTGCTCAGATCAAACCATCCCTACCAGATCGCAGCGATCAAGATCTTTTAGTGGATCTTGCCACGGCTATCCACATGCACTATCCCCATGCAATTTTGTCAGAGCAATATGCTACCAACGCCCCCGTCTATAGCTATCTGATCGATTGGGCCGCCCCCAATTTTCCAGAACTGGGGGCGATACATGGTCTAGATTTACCCCTCGTATTTGGTAACTTCGATGCTTGGTCCTGGGCCCTAGGGGACAATCCTCCCCAGGAACTGTCTGATACGATGCAGGCGGCCTGGATTGCCTTTGCCAAGACGGGAAATCCCAATCATGCCACGATTCCAGACTGGCCCTTATATGAACCCGAAAAACGAGCAACCATGCAGTTTGGAGAGACCCCTGAGGTGGTGAGCGATCCGTTAGGATGGGTACGAGACCTGGGCCCAGTCATGGATGACATGCTTGGCAAAGGCCGGTGATGCGCCCAGCCCTTCAGGGCCAACGGAGCGGAACGTTTCCCTGCCATATAGAGTCTTTAGAATAGACGCCCTTAGCTATAGAAGTCGTATCGAGCATGATCACCGATAGCAGACATGTATTTCCACCTAAATCTGCTATGAAACGATTTACTCTCGCGTATGTCGTATTGCTTCATGCTGTCCTTGGGGTGGTGCTTTGGAAATCAGACTTTCTAGACAGCATTAAATATCGGCTAGGTCTTGTTGTACCAGCCTTACAATCAGAGCTGACGGACTATTACTATCAAGTCTTGAGCTACCATGGGCGCTCGGTCGAAGTTGTGCCCGATGACTCGGTCATATTCATCGGAGACAGCATCACCCAGGGGCTTGCCGTATCCGCCGTGTATCCCCTTTCAGTTAACTATGGCATTGGTGGTGACACTACTAATGGTGTGCTAGAGCGTCTCCCTGTGTACATGCCCGCACTTGAACGGGCAAAATATATTGTTGTTGCCATTGGTATTAACGACACCTATCACCGTAGTGCAGACCAAGCCATTCGCAACTACGCTCAAATTCTGGATAACTTACCCCAAGATCGGCGAGTCATTGTTTCAGCTGTTCTTCCCGTAGACGATACGGTTAATGAAGAAAAACTTTCTCCTCGCATCGAGTGGAGAAAAGAGTTTAATAGAGAGCTTAAACGTCTGGCCGATGAACGTAGTTTGGTGACGTTTGTGGATGGCGGCATCGGTTTAGATACCGATGGTGATGGACGACTCGATCCGTCACTTCATGATGGTGCCGGTGTGCATTTAAATGGTGCTGGCAATCTAATCTGGGCTAAAAACCTACGGAATGCCATGCTTAGTTTGGAAACAGCAGACTAAGGCCATATTCGACTAATACAATGCCCAGAAAATCACTGGCGTTGCTATGTCTGCAAAGTGTTGGTACGTTGCGTATTTTACAAACCCTTTGATTCTACAGTTTAGAATGGGGCTGGTTCTGGAATAGCGTTCCATTATGGTTAGTGCCGCTCCTTTAGTTAAACAGCCGGTTCCAGAGCCTGTGGGTGAGCAGCGAGTGGTATTGCGATCGCTTACTTGGCAAGACTACTTAACGGTAAGACAATCCCTCAGTTGCGATCGCAATACGCGTTTGACCTATTCTGAAGGAACGCTAGAAATTACGATACCGCTTGAAATTCATGAGTTTTCGGCCTGGTTGATTGGCCGATTTATCTACATTTTGGTATCGGAATTGGGGATGGAAATAAAGACGATGGGCTCGACGACGCTGGATCGAGAGGCGTTGAATCGCTCGAGTGAGCCGGATGCGGCCTATTACATTCAAAATCAGCCATTGGTGGCGGGGCGAGATGTGGATTTAGAGAACGATCCGCCACCGGATTTGATTGTAGAGGTGGATATTACCCATACGGATTTTGATAAGTTACGACTGTATGCGGCGATGGGGGTGCCGGAGTTTTGGCGATATAACGGCGAGGCTTGGCGAATTTATCAGTTGCAGGGCTCCGCCTATGGAGAAGTGGAACAAAGTCCGACGTTTTCGCAGGTGCCAAAGACAAAGCTGTATGAGTTTTTGGCGACGGCTCGGATGAGTGAGATGAGGGCTGATAGGGAGTTACGGGAGTGGGTGAAATCTCTGGCTGAATAAAATCTTGGGCGTTGCTGCTCCCCGGTATGAATTTATCTGCTAAATATCGGCACATCACATATCTCAACAGATCGGTTCATACCCTAAATCAATTTCCTCGCTTGTGGGAAAATCTGGCCAAGCACCCGCACATTCTTTGACTAGGGTACTCCAGGCTAATTGCTGCTCTTGACTATAGGTGGCTGCTCGAGATTCTTGCCAGTCAAGGAGGTTTACAAATTCTAGGATGATTTGTAGTTTGGTGACAGATAAGCGCTGTAGCTTACTTACAATTGTCTCAATTAGGGTTTCCATAAAGGTTTCACCTCCTAGGAAATTGATAGTCAGTTAGTTTTTACTGTAACGCTCATTCTTATAGTCGTCGAAATGCTCTTAATTCTTATTTTTTAGGCTCAGAAATCACCTCAACTAACTGGCGAGGCGTAAATCCATCTCGATGGGGAGTTCTATCTTTTCATTGGCGGTGAGTCGTTTAGAGAAGAAAAGAATTTCTAGGTTTTCGACTGCGCCGGAGTCTGGATTAAGTCGAGCGACTATTTCATCACCGATTTCTTCTGATTCTTGCTCTGCATAGGGAGGGCATTGATCGATATATAAAATATCGCCTTCCTGATCATAGCGAAAGACTAAGCGTCGGTCGGCCATATTGTTTTACCTCCTGAAA